>NZ_JBHSGO010000006.1:0-40931 GCF_042654485.1 Falsiporphyromonas endometrii
TAACTATTTGTATACCATAAAGATAACTATTATTAATAACATGGAAAAGACTTAATATAGAGAAAGTTGAAACTTTTTTCAAAAAACAGAAAGGGCTGCGCCAAATGGAATTTTGACACAGCCCCATATCATTTTTACCACCTCAATACCTTGAACTGATTTGAAGCACAACTCTATATTGAAATATGATTATGACGTCACAATCCTTACCAACCCCATCCTTGGCCATTGGCCCATTTGCCTTGAGCCTTGAGGGTTTGCTCAATGACATCTCTTACCACACCAAATCCCCCATTTTTGTGTGATATATACTTGGCCACGGCTTTTATCTCGGGGACAGCATCATTAGGTGCTACCGGAAGTCCTACAAATGCCATGATTTCTCTATCCGGTATATCATCACCGACATAAATGATTTCCTCTTTTCGAAGCCCTGTCTCTTCCATCAGTTGCTTAAGGCATTCCAATTTGTTTGGGACTCTCATAAAGCAATGTTGTATTCCCAAATAGGCAGCTCTCTCCTTCATTGCTTGAGAAAGTCCACCGGAAATGATGGCAATCGTAAAACCTTGCTTCACGGCATATTGCATGGCATAGCCGTCTTTGATATTGAGCGTTCTCTGTGCCTCTCCATCAGGAGCCATAGGTACAACCGTACCCGAGATAACACCATCCATATCAAAAATGAATGCTTTTATCTTTTTTAGATCGTATGCTATACTACTCACGGTTTGTTTGAAGTTTAGAATGAATAATCGAATCGGACATGGTTTGATAAACCTTCTTGAGGTTTTCTTCATCCAACAAGTCCATATGCTTCTTTATTGTCTGTGTATCTTTTCGAGCTGCGGGCCCGGTCTGCGCTTTATAGGCCGGCATCACAGCTATTTTCTCAGAGGTCTCCTTGATAAGAGGGGCCAAAGCTTCTGCCGAAAGATTTGCTTTTGAGAGAAGATGCTCGGCTATGGCATATAGATGATTTGTAAAGTTACAGGCAAAGACCGCTGCAAGGTGCAACTGCTTTCGCTGATTGTCATCTGCAAATGCAACACTTTTTGAGATTGAGTTTGCCAACTTGGTTAAGGTCTCTCGCGCTTTGTCTGTTGCAGCATCCAGATAAAGAGGCAACGAAGCATAATCAAGTTTTCTTGATTTACTAAAAGTCTGAAGTGGATAAAAAATGCCATGATCATTATGCTTCTTAAGCACATTTATGCTCACACTGCCGGCTGTATGTGCCCACACACCGGAAGTCTCCGGCATTTTTTCGGCCAATTCCGAAAGGGCATTGTCACTCACCGCAAATAGATATAAATCAGCAGAAGGATCTATAAGATTGAGATTATCCAGGGCTTCTGCTCCACAATTCAATTGATCTACCAAAGCCTTGGCATGGTCATAAGTTTTGCTATAAACCTGCAAAAGCTCATTCTCAGACATGGCAATTGCCGTGGCAAGATGAGTAGCTACATTGCCACTTCCCAAAAGTATGATTTTCATTATAGTCAGGCGTTACAAATAGATTAAGAGATTGCATGTTTTCCATGCCTATTCTTCAGATGTTGGAAGATGATAATGATCAAGATGTACTCGCTCCCATAATAGCTCTTCTTCCGGAACAGGCTCTTTGTCTTCATCCTTATGTCCTACAGCTATAATACAAAGGACTTCAAGTTGAAGAGGAATATCAAATTGAAGACGAACATACTCGGCAGACTCCTGACCATTGACAGTCAAGGTATCAATGATTTGACACCAGCAAGAACCCAAGCCCAATGCTTCGGCCTGAAGTTGTATAAATGTAGCCGCAATAGAAGCATCCTCCATCCAATGATTGGATGTGATCGGATCACCAAGTACCACAATTCCCAATGGGGCATGCTCCAAAAACTTCGAGCCATGTTCTCTAACCAAAGAGAGAGCCTTCAGTTTTTCCTTATCCTCCACAACAACATATTGTACAGAATGTCTGTTTCGACTTGAAGGTGCCCTCAAACCCGCAGACAAAAGATACCGCACCTGATCAGGTGTCAAAGGAGTGTCCTTAAACTTCCTTGTAGAACGTCTATCAGAAATTAAATTGTAAAATGACTTTTCCATAACCAGAGATTTTGTTTACCCAACTGCAATAGGAGAAGCAGATATATCCAATAAGACTATCAAAAAGCAGAATAGATAGTCTCTACAACTATCTGCATTGCCTCCTACAGAAGGTCAAAGACAAATGTAAGTCTATTTTTCGATAGAGACTCAATTAGATTGAGCAAGACTATTGCTCTTCGATTGTAAAGAAAGAAAAATTGACAGAGCCATACACACGATGGTCGAAGAAGTGCTCTTCTTCACTAAAATCATATTCTTTGGGATGTTCCAATACAAATATACCTCCCGGCATAAGAATATCCGATCCAAAAATCAAGCTCGGTATTTTCTGTAGTTCAGGCAAAGCATAAGGGGGATCAGCAAAAATAAAATCAAACTTCTGACCTCCACCGGCCTTTGCCAAAAACTTCAATGCATCATGAGACAATACCCTTAGCTGACCCTCACAACCCAAAATCTTGGCAGTCTTTCGTATAAAATTGGCATGTTCGTTGCGAAGCTCCACAGCAAGGACATTGGCTGCTCCTCTTGAGATAAGCTCAAGCGAAATACTTCCGGTACCACTGAAAACATCCAATGCTCTAATTCCTTCAAAGTCCATCAAGTTATTTAGGACATTAAAGAGATTCTCCTTAGCCAAATCTGTCGTTGGTCTGGCATTAAATGACTTTGGAACATCAAAACGTCTTTTCCCATATTTACCGGAGATAATCCTCATAATTCTTTAATCTATAGTACAATGTTGAAAAAAATTGGATGCTACATCGAGCAATCTTTGGCACATATCATGACTTCTTTTGTCATCGACACAAATTCTCAAATGGTCTCCACAAGCATCAAGAGACTGCGTTCTGGCAATCATCAAAATATAATAAACAATCTCTCCTATGACCTCCTCAGAGTCCAAAGCCACAGAGAGATCAAACTTATTGGCAAAAACGATCTCCCCATTTTCAAAGATAAAGGCGTCAATCGCATTTTTTCGAATAATGACACTTAATTGACGGCCGGTGCATTCCCTTGCAAATTTGGATTCCTGCAACAATAAATCGACAAAATAAGGTTTTGGATCGACTACCAACATTTGTCTATTTAAGAACCGAATAACCGGCTTGTTGGCAGCAGACAGAAGCAACTTCTTATTATCCTGCAACTCTGTGGTATAACATTCCCAACGACGTGCCGTAGCCTCAGCTCCCACTTCCGGCTCTTCTGATATGGCTTGCAACCAAAACGAACCTTTCGACTCGTCATAAAGTTGTATTGGAACCAGCGTATACACCAATGGCTCATAATAGATTATGACCTTCTTATATGGATACGCCAAAAAGGGATTCTTATAAAAAACTTCTTCTACTGCATCTTTCTCTTCATAGACACCACAGGGATAGGCAAACCATTCCTCATATTCCAATTCTCCCGAATCAGAATAGATATGAAAGCAAAGTCCATCCACTCGTAAGCGGATGGACACACTATATTTTTCTGCTATATCCGGTCTTAAAAAAGACAAGAAATCAGTTTTCACTCCCAGTTACCTGTTGTTTTAACCTCTTTCAAAGAGCCAAGTACCAAGCCCGGGAAACCATTAGCTTTAGCATTCTCAGAAGAGATAGCCTGGCTAAGAGAAACCTTGTCCAAATCACCCAAGTAATCTTTAAACTTAAGAGAAGCACGGAATACCGGCACCTTAACTTCCGAATCGCCGACAGTCTGTGTTATAAAATCAGTCTCCAACTTGATAGGATTTTTGCTAAATGGCACATTGAAAAGATTAGCTGCCGTGATACCGGAATTCTTCAACAATGTATCAGCCACAGGTACCCAAACAGTGTCTCTACGCAACAATCCCTGTCTTACTGCTTCACGCTCTGTAATCTTCTTATCTCTCATCTCATCAGTGTACTCACCTTCAGCCTTGATGTAATACAATTTGCCCTCTTGCAAGAACCACTGTAAATGCTGAGCGTCAGCGTACTTATGATAAATATTCTCATAAGCCTGTTCCAATGTAGAGATTGCCTTAAGCTTCTTTTGGATTACTTTTTCACGCTGTGCTTTTTCCTTTATAAACTGTACCGGTGTGTAAACGCTCATTACACAAAGGTAAATCATCACTAGAGCAGCGATGCCCACTAAGATTTTGATTAGCTTATTCATCTTTATCTGATAATTATTTTACTTTCAAAGCATAAATTACACCGCTAAGATACATCTATAAATTTAGAAAGAGTAACTTAGTGAGTGCAAATATATGATTTTACAATGATAGAGCAGTCTTTTATTCAACAAATAATACAAAACATACCTTTCAAATTAAGTGAAGATCAAACCAATGCCCTCCTAAAGTTGCAAGAATTTTTTGAAGACCCCTCCCCCTATTCAATTTTTGTATTGAGAGGCTATGCCGGTACAGGTAAAACAAGTCTTATAAGTGCTTTGGTCAATGCCATGCACTTACCCGGTCTCAGTATTACTCTTATGGCTCCTACCGGCCGGTCTGCCAAAGTCTTAAGCAACTATTCCGGACTACAATCTTACACGATTCACAGAGTTATTTATCAAGCAACAGCAGCACTTCCGGAAGAGGGAGGCAGTTTCTCTCTTGCCCCGGGAGGGAGACGAGGCAGCTTATTTGTGGTAGACGAAGCCTCAATGATTGGTTCACAAGGCAACAGTTTTGGACTATTTGGATCAGGAGACCTTCTCGGAGACCTCCTCTCTTTTGCATCGTGCACAGAGGGCTCGCGTCTCATCCTTGTTGGTGATTCTGCTCAGCTTCCACCTGTAGGAGAAGACAACTCACCGGCTCTTGACATTTCCTTTTTGGAAGGTCGCTATGGTCTCAAGGTATACCACTATACCATGAAAGAGATCCTTCGACAAAAAGAGACATCCGGCATCCTTTACAATGCCACGACAATACGAAACTTACTTGAAGGGGAAAACACGCCCAAAATAAACTGCCATTTCAATGACACACATCAAATCTCCGGAGCAGAACTCATTGATGCCATTGATACCTCTTATAGAAATTACGGTTTAGAAAATGTTATGATTATATGCTACTCCAACAAGAGGGCACTTGCGTATAACCTTGGCATTAGATCCCAGGTCTTGGACTTTGAAGAAGAGATTGTGAGAGGCGAAAGGTTAGTAGTCACGCGCAACAACTACCATTATGCCACCAAAAAAGATCGCACCGACTTCCTTGCCAACGGGGAGATTATCGAAACAACTCACTTAGGAAACAGGATTGACTTATACAATAAGCGTTTTTGCGAAGCTGAGATCTTTAGAGAAGATGAAAATAGAGAGCAATCGGTCACACTTCTGCTCGACTCTCTCACCTCTGAAACAGCTCAAATGACAGGTCAAGAAAGGGAATCTTTTTATAATGAAGTTATGCTTGACTATCAAGAGATAACTTCTATCGTAAAGCAAAGAGAAGAACTAAAGAAAAACCCCTATTGGAATGCGCTCGAAGTCAAATATGCTTATGCACTGACATGTCATAAAGCACAGGGGGGACAATGGCCATGTATATTTATTGATATGGGACTGATGAGTATCATTCCAAGCGATGCCAACCTTATTCGTTGGCTTTATACAGCCATAACTCGAGCCGAAAAGGAGGTTTTCTTTGTTAATACGCCTAAGGAGATGGTTGAACCATAAAGAATTGAAGAAAAAAAGTTTTACATCTTTCCCAAAATATAAAACACTTACAAACAACTACTTAAACAACATATCACAAAGGAGGAATAAATTTTTATTCTTAAAAATAACAGCTTTCTCTTGCAGGTTTCAAAAAATGCCTTACCTTTGCATCGTGTTTCTGAGAAACGCAGTAGACAAGACAAGTCTAAAACAAAGGTAAGGGGCTCATAGCTCAGCTGGTTTAGAGCATCTGCCTTACAAGCAGAGGGTCCTAGGTTCGAATCCTAGTGGGCCCACACCTCAAAGTTTTGGAAAGTCTTAGTTAAGGGCTCATAGCTCAGCTGGTTTAGAGCATCTGCCTTACAAGCAGAGGGTCCTAGGTTCGAATCCTAGTGGGCCCACTAAAGGTTGTATCAGTGATGATGCAACCTTTTTTGGTTATATACAGTCTCGAAAAACAATTCTTTTAGCACTTCATCTACATAACGAATTAAGCACCGGGTGGATGTATTGAACCCCAAACCTATATTGTACACCTCCCTTAAATCAGACTTTATTAGATAAATAATGTAAATTTATCAGCAGTTCTTTTTGTCTAAAAACAGCCCATTTTTGAGCTTAAAAAAGGCCATTTCTTCTATAAAATCAGAGCGAAGGGAGATTTGTCGGCTTTGCTAAATGTTAATTTATATAAAGTACTATTTTTATTTGTCTTTCGCCGGCTTAAAAATCGACTTTAGGCCGCCTTTTTTGGAAGGTCGCGCGACTTGCAATCCATTCTCGCGCTACCTTGAACCTATACTCGCGCGAGGTTGCACCCCAAGTAGCGCGACTTCGCATGTCAAGGTCGCGCGAGATCAGATCCAAAGTCGCGCGAGAACGGATTGCTTCTCGCGCGAGCTTATTTGTTAAAATAGCGCATAAAAAAGCCCGTTTCGTACTATAAAAACGGGCAAAGTCGGCAAAAGGGCAAGTGACCCTAACCCTCGAATTTGTGAATTTGAAGTTGAATCAGTGTTGTTTCAGTAGCTTTTAGAGTATTAGAACAGGTAACAGTATTTAACAAACAATCCCCTCTCATGACGAGCTTCACAGCCCAATTATAAAGGACATTCTTAAGATTATATTTGATAGTTATTGGGTCATTGATTTGTTCCTCGTCGATAAGACATATCTTACCCTCTTGAAGGAATAATCCTCCAAGCAAAACAATCATCAAAAGGAAGGTAAGTAACATGATTATATCCATGGTATCTGTCTTTATCGGTGACTAAGATACTAAAAAGGATTATCTTTAGCAATGACACTTCAATTGGATTAAGGCCAAACTGTATATGAAACAGACCTCAAAAGGACCTTCTCTTAAATTCTGTATCGCAAATATTATTTTTGTTGAAGCAGTATTTCTGCATATTTCTCATTTACTAAGTGAATAGCAAAAACAAACAGTTTAACTAACATAAGTACAACTCGTATGAAACATTTAATACAATTTACACTGACTGCAGCTGCTTCATTGACTCTTCTGAGTTCATGTGACAAAGACAACAAAGAAATAAATCCGGATATTAATAAGGGTACAGACATTTACTACGCCAATAATGTCGAGACTCCAAAACCGGGATCGAGTGTTCCAAAGATTAAGAATGACAAGCGGGAAGCCATTCTTCCGGAAGACGAAGCATATGTCAATGCGGGAAATAGGCTTGGGTTCTCTCTATTTAATGAGATTGAAAAGAAAGAACCCAAAAACAATAACACTTTATTCTCCCCACTTTCTCTTGAATATGCCATGGGAATGTATATGCTTGGGATAGAGGATAAAGCCTATGATGATCTTGTTTCTAAATTTCAGTTTCCTCATGGTAATTCTATCAAACTTGCAGAGTATTACAAAAGGTTATCCCAAGATTTGATTACCTCGGACGAATACAGAAGATTCTTCCCCGCCAATGCCTTTTGGGTTGACCTGATACATAAAAAAGAAGCCAACCGGGCATATCCACAGAATTTGGAGAAATATTTCAATGCTTCCATGGCTTTTGCCAATCTGAATGACAGCCACACAATTGAAGCCATCAACAAGTGGATCGAAGCCATGACTTACGGAAGGATCAAGGATCTGCTGAAACTTCAAATGATAGACGGAAAAACTCATTTTATCTTAGTCAATACCATCTATTTCAAAGCTCCTTGGCTAAATCCATTCGATGCTTCCCATACTAAAACAGGGATATTTTACGGCTCCACTGGCAAAAGTGAAGTACCTTTTATGAGTGACATAGTCTGCGGAACACACGCTGAAGACAATCAAATGGAGGCCATCACAATGAATGCAGGAGAGGCTTATGATATGGTAATAGTCATGCCTAAAAACAGGGAAGAATTTTCATCTTCTTACTTCATACAAAATGACATCAATAAGATTTTGGACAACGGGACGACAAGTTCATTCAACCTATCACTTCCAAAGTACGAATTTACAACATCATCTTTACCGTTATCAGAAAGTATGAATAACATAGGGCTAAATAGAATTCTCACAAGCAGCACAAAAGAGAAAATGGGATTTAATGGTGGAGACAACATCCAGATTGTACAAAAATGCTTTGTAAAATGGGATGAAAATGGATTGGAGGCCTCGGCGGCCACAGCTATCTCGGGCAATGAAGCCATACCAATAAAAGTTGTTGTGGACCACCCATTCTACATCCTAATCAGACACAAACTAACAGGAAAGATTTTATTCATAGGACATGTAAATAACATTCCCAGATAAATAGAGCAAATTGATACATTAGAAAAGCACCTCCATCGAAGTAAATCTTTGGAGGTGCTTTCTATTTCAACAGATTGTCTATTACCTTCATTATATGCAACAACATCCTATTTACAGAAAGAATGATAAATAAAAATCATCTAAAGTTATTTGTTGAACAAAGGCAGTTAAGTTACATTTGTGACTAATAACAGCAAATTTATCTATGTGTAATCTAAAACTAAGTGGCTTGGGTGTGGCTATGGTGACACCTATGAATATAGATGGCAGTGTTGATTTTGAAACGCTGGACAAATTGGTAGACTATCAAATCGAAGGAGGTGCTGATTTCCTTCTTGCAATGGGTACAACCGGTGAGTCCGCCACATTGGAAGAATCTGAGCGCATAGCGATCATTAAAGCTATCATAAAGAAAGTAGACAAAAGAGTTCCGCTAATCGTTGGTGTAGGCGACAATTATACCAAAAGGCTTTTGGAAAAGGTCGAACGTTTTACTCTTGATGGAGTCGATGGCTTTTTATCTATTGTACCCTACTACAATAAACCCAACCAAGAGGGCATATACAGACATTTTTGCGAACTAAACAAAGCTTCAAAACTGCCAATCATTCTATACAATATTCCCGGGAGAACAGGGGTCAATGCAAAACCGGAAACAATCAAACGAATTGCAGATGATTGCGAAAAGATATTTGCTGTAAAAGAGGCTGCAGGAAGTGTCGATCAAGTAAAACAGTTAGTTGACCTATTGGGACAAAGACTCACCATTTTGTCCGGAGACGATCACTTGACCATCCCATTCATGAAAGTGGGAGCCAAAGGAGTCATATCAGTTGTTGGAAATGCTTACCCCAAATACTTCTCTCAACTGGTGGCTTATGCCTTAAATAAAGATTGGGGAAAAGCTCAATCAATGGACCAAAGGTTGGAGCAATTGTATCAGCTGCTCTTTGTTGAGGGGAATCCCGGAGGCATCAAATCACTTCTGAAATCAATGGAACTGATACCCAACGACACAATGAGACTGCCACTTACCGAAGTTTCTCACAAGACAGCCGAGCAGCTTTTTGAGGTATATCAAACGCTTGGAACAGATCACTGAAACAATGATGTATTAAATTGATCTAACGTCAATAACAGTGATAAAAGAAAAAGATTAAAGATAAATTGTTGGGGATAATTTCAATATCCCATAGATTATTCCCAAATTTGTGGTCACGAAAAGAATAATAAACAAAATATAGATAGTTATGAATAACTTTATGAAGTATTTAGGTGCCATCGTAATGTTGATCGGTGTACTGTTTTTGGCAGTTCCCTATTTTGCAGGCATTGAGTCCAATGCAACACTATGGACCGGTTTGATTCTTGAAATCATCGGCTTTGTAGGACATATTGTTTTGAATAGAAGAGCGGGAGCTTAAGAATCCTCATTTTTATAAAGATGTATTTTTAAGAAGCTGTTTCGATTTTATCGGACAATCAAAAAAGTAATTCGAAGCAGTTTCTCAGTCTTCCTTTGCCACTTCTATAGGCAGAGGAAGATTTGTTGTCACTTATTGTGAGTGAGAGGGCGGTTTTGACTTCATTATAATGCTTTTAATGAATAACTATTTGTATTATGAGCATCTATTAAAGCCCTTTCTTTAGTCTGTTTCAGACAACTGTTTTTGGATTTGTTGCCCCCCCAAATGCATAAGTTCGTAAACCCAAACTCTCATATCACTTGAAATTCTTTTAAGTTATTTTTCGGTTGTATGTATTGCAAATACTCATTATCAGTTTTCTCAGTGTAACTGGAAGCAATACAATATTTATTAACCTTTTGGCTTAGAAGCAATTTATTTTAATGGGTATTTCGGGTTCTCCTCAATAGTAAAATGATTGCCATTATCAGAGCAAAGACAAAGAGAGAAAACAGGAGGAGCATCGACCTAATAATACGTAAACAATACAAACCTTGTTCATTCAAGCTGTTTGTATCCTTATATTTTTATAATAAACTCATTTATGTATGATAGACGGACACGGTGATGATCTATACAAATATGGTATAGATGTTTTAAAAGCAAACTTCAGTAGTAATATCTACGGTCCTACCAACAACCAGGCGCTGAAAGAACACCTCATTCGATCAATTTCGGTTATTGATTCATATCCGGAGCCTGAGCCATATTCTCTTCAAGAGAGATTAGCAGAGAAACTTCATGTTGACAAATCAAATGTAATCGCATTTTCCGGTGCTACAGATGCCATTTACACGATTGCAAATGTTTTGGGAAGCAACAGTGTCAATGTAGTTGTACAACCTACATTCAGCGAATATACCGATGCACTCAATCATGTAGGAGCAAAGGTTTACAATGTATCATCCTTCAAAGAGGGAGCCAATCTTATCAGTTGCTTTCGATTGGATGCCTTTTGGTTTTGCAATCCCAACAATCCTACCGGTCAAGTAATTCCTCTTGCAGAGATCAAGGCCCTTGCAAAACGATGCTCCAACACCCTTTTCATTATTGATCAGTCATACGCATCCTTTACTGCAGAAGATGTATTTCCAGATGAAGACATCAACACATTCGATAATATTTTAATTCTTCATTCACTTACAAAAGCATACAAACTTCCCGGTCTAAGACTTGGTTATGCAGTGACACAAAACAGACTTATCCTACAAAAATACGGAGCATTCAGGATGCCTTGGTCTGTCAATGCTTTGGCGATAGAAGCCGGTATGTTTGTCACGAAAGATGAAGAATGGAACAAAAGAACATTTGATTTGGGAGTATTGCTCAGTGAAGCCAAAGCATTGCGAGACGGTCTGATTGCGTTAGGACTTGAGGTTGAGCCTACCAATACCCATTTTATGCTATGTAAAATTAGTGACAAACATTCGATCACATCTCAAGAACTCAAAGACAAACTTGTCTCTCAATTCGGATTGCTTGTCCGAGATGCCTCCAATTTTCACGGCCTCAGCAACAAGCATTTTCGTGTTGCAGCACAAGATGCATCAAGTAATTCATTACTTTTGAATGCTATTAAGCAAGTTCTTAAGTAATTTGACAGAATGTTTGATGCAGATATAAGTTATTTCACAGTACCTATAGTATGTTTTGCATTTGCCTGGATCTTAGACAGGATCTTTGGAGACCCAATCTCTCTTCCGCATCTTGTGGTCGGATATGGCAAATTGATTTCTTTTTGGGAAAAGAGGGCTAATCGCACATCATCCGAAGCTCATGTGAAAAGGATTCACGGCGCATTGATGGGATTTGTCCTAACTTATGGCGTGCTTTTAGTCACGATTGCAATAATTTATAGTGCCTATTCGACCATCCCCATTTTGGGGGTGGCCATTTCTATTATACTCATATTCTACTGCCTTGCAGGTACCAGCCTCATTAGAGAAGTAAAACAGGTCTTCAAGGCCGTAGATCTTTCTGTTGATGCCGGAAGAGCACAAGTTGCCAGGATTGTGGGGCGAGACACTTCGCAGCTCTCACCTCAAGAGATTCGTATCGCAGCATTAGAAACACTTGCCGAAAATCTAAACGACGGAGTCATTGCTCCTATATTTTATTTCTTTGGTGGAGTATTGTTAGGACTGTTGCTTCATCTGGTCTATCCACTTGCCACAGAAGTGCTACCTCTTTCGTTGGGTGTTGGACTAATGACAGCATTTAAGATGGTCAATACTCTTGATTCGATGGTAGCATACAAAAACGATCGATACATCGACTATGGACGATACTCAGCCATTCAAGACGATATTTGGGGCTACATACCTGCACGGATTACAGCTATCATGCTTCTGTTGTCCGCTAAGGCTCTTGGCAACTGGTCTTTTGTAAAGAGATTTGGTCGAGCCCATCTCAGTCCCAACAGTGGATATCCGGAAGCTGCAATGGCTTCTCTTCTAAATTGCAGATTCGGCGGCCCTCACAATTATTTTGGCAAAGAGGTCTATAAACCCTATATAGGGATAAACGAACGATTGGTGGACACCAAGGATTGTAACAAATCCATCCACTTTGCACAAAGGGCGGAATTTCTTTCTATTTTGACTTTTATAGTCATTGCATTCATTGTCTGGCTTTCGGTTATGTCATTGTAATGAAGAAGAAACTTGGGAAAATATCTTTGCATCCTTCTCGTTTCAGAAGGCAGTTGCATCAGCGAATAATTCGTTGGTTCAAGCCTTTGGCATGGCTCCTGGCTATTCTATTTTTTATTCTCTACCTTCTTCCCCTGATATTAATCAACATTCCATCAGTGCAACATTGGATGGCTAAAGAGTCATCATCGTATCTAAGTCGCACCCTCAAGACTGAAGTAAGGTTGGACAAGGTGTATATTGCTTCACTGGGTCGAATCGGGCTCTCAGGAGTAGAGATCAAAGACCAACAGGACAAACCACTATTGCAAGCAAAACGACTCGAAGGGGGATTGGATTGGATTCAACTCATCAAAACCGGAGAGATAACCATTAGATCGGCTCGTCTTTTTGATGGATATATCAACCTATATCACCTAAAAGACCAACGGCTCAATGCAGATTTTATCATTACACTTCTAAAAGGAGATCCCAATCATCCCTCTAAAACGCGTCTTCGTATCAATACCATTATCATTAGAAATACCTCCTTATCCTATATACCATTAGATAAAAGACGAAAATATCTTGCCAAGAATCTGAACCTAAAGGTCAGAAAACTTAGGATTTACCCTCATAATATCTCCGGAGAGTTGAGGCATATGTCATTTAACCTCAATAGAGATCTTTTTGAAGTAAGAGATTTTGCCGGAAGGTTTAGTCTTGTTGATCAAATCCTCAAACTAAATGACGTGGCATTGTCTCTCCCTCATTCTCATCTGAACCTTCCATTGTTGGAAATGAATCTTGGAGAAAAAAACAGTGGTGTTCCGACCTTTTCTTTTGACAATCTCACAGCCAATATCACCCCATCCGATTTGAAAGGTTGGTTTGAGCCCTTATCCGAATTTGATGATCTATGCTCTTTGACCCTAAAAGGGCAGGTAAAGAAGGATAAGATTTTGTTGAATGATTTATCAATAAACTACCCGAATTTTAATCTAAGTATAGAAGACCTAAGCTCCCGTTCTATCCCGAGAAGCAAAGACTCCCTTAGCAGTCTATTAAGTCACAATGGACTCTCTTTGGGAAACCTGAGCCTGCAAATAAACAGGTCATTGTTTCACAAGATTACAGCGGAGTTGATTCCTTATCAAATCAGTCAGCATCTGTCTCCTTTAGGATTTATCGACTTCAAATGCCATGTAGACGAAGGACGTTCAGCTTCTCAATATAAGTTCTATACAGAACTCTTGACAGGACTCGGTAAACTATCGGGAGACATTGATTTGGCCTTCTCGCAAAAAAACCTTTATCCATCAGCTATTGACGGAATGCTCAATATAGACAACAAGTCAATCCTGTCGTACACCCCATACGGAAGCCAACCCCTCCTCTTGGATGCAACAATAAAAGTAGCAGCAAAGCATTCAGATCATACACTTATCAAACAAGTTCCCTATCGAGGACATTTAGATGTTTCTATCCGCAATGGCATTTACAAATACTTAAATATCAATGATGCCACTATCAACCTCACTTCGGACAACTTAGGGTATAAAGCTCTCGTAACATGCAAGCAACCCAATGTTCAAGCAAACTTGTCATATTCGATGCATCAAAAACAACCTCAATTAGACTTTGACATCGAATCCTCAGAATTTGCATTGAACAAATTCGAGAAACTTCCCGAATGGCTTCGCAAAACGACCTGTTCATTCAATGCTCAAGGATATATCAATGATTTTTTATCTATTGATAAAATTGGAGGGCAAGTATCATTGTCCAAAATGCTGTTTAAGTTACCTAAGGAGGAGAAACTGGACTTAGCTCCCTTTGATGCCTACCTCCTTAGAGAAGGACGAGGCCTAAGTATGGGGGTCAATTCTCCTTACCTATCAGCCTTAGTTAAAGGTAGCTTTCCCTTAAACGAATTGCCGGCATACTTTACTTCTGCCCTAACAAAAGCTCTTCCACAAGGATTGATAAAGTCAAAATTTCCTCACGCCTTATCGCAAAATGCTCAATTTCAAGCAGATGTACATGTAGGTAAGCACCTTGCCATTTTGGAGAAATACATCAATATGCCACTTCAATTTGTATCGGATATTGATCTCTATACACATTATAAATCTCCATCCCTGCTTGATGTTAATATCAAGATGGATTCCGTAAGGAGAGGAAGTCTTTGCTTTCACAATCTTAAAGCTCTCCTTAAGGTTAATGACCATAAAGCGGCACTCCAATGTCAAGGAGACATTCAACACAAGGATAGCCTCACTTCTAAAGACTGGAAAATAAGTTTATTGTCGGATTCGGATAAAGATATCGTTGGGAAAATTGATTTGGGATACCGTCCGGGCAACAAAGACAATGGACATATCATAGCCAAAGCCCAATACACCAATCCAAACAACAAGCCACAATGGAATATACAAATAGACAAATCCAGGTTTTACCTAAACAATATCTATTGGGATTTGGAGCCATCAGAAGTGGATATAATAGGGGGCGAAGTAAAAGTTTCTGCTCTTCAATTAAAAGCTCCCGGCAGAGGACTTTATGTGCAAGGCAAACTGGGACACAACCCCGATGATCGACTAAACATCAAACTAAACCATATCGACCTATTGTACGCACTCAGTGCCGCAGGCGTCTCATTTGACATTTTACAAACCGAGCTTACGGGAGAGGCTTCAATTTCGGATGTTTATGGAGAGCAGATTATGGAAGCCAACTTGACAAGTGAAGCATTTAAAGTGAATGGAAGAGATGTCGGGGCTATAGAATGTCATGGCAATTGGGAGAAAAACACACAGCAAATTGTACTGACAGCTACCGTAACCCAAGATAGCGCCAGATATGCAGACGTCAGTGGCTTTATCAAGCCGGTCGGAAAGGATGCCGGGCTGAGACTTAACTTTGATGCTCACGACCTCAAAATAGATTTTATAGACTACTGGTTGTCGGGATTTTGCAGCAAATTTAGTGGCAATGCTACCGGTCTGATCCGGTTGGTTGGTCCATTTAGCTGTCTCGGGCTTGAAGGAGAAGCAGAAACTCGTAATCTACAGTTTGGGATTGATTATACCAATGTGGTTTATACACTAAATGGACGAGCCAAGTTTACACCGGTCTCAATGGATTTTACAGACTTCGAAGTAAAAGATCAAGAGGGTCATAAGGGACAATTTAATGGACATGTGGGATACAAAGGATTCGACAACTTTGTCTATTCTTTGCAAGCAGATAATCTCAATGACCTACAAGTTTATAATGTTACAAAGGCCAAAAACAACTTCATATATGGAGCTGCATATGCTTCAGGAAAAGCATCATTGATTGGCAGCGAACATGACTTTACCTTAAGAGGAGCTCTCACTGCAGACAAAGGATCGGATATGACCCTAAACTTCATGAAGCCAACAGTTTCTTCCAAAACCGGATTGATGAAATTTATTGACTTCGATGCTCCCGCCTCAACTAAAGATTCTACAAGCAAACAATCAGAGCAATCTGCCTCATCCATGCCTATAACCATTTCGCTCCAACTGGATATCACACCAAAAGCAAAAGTAAAGTTGGTATTGGATGACGCAAATTCTGACGGCATTGTAGCAACAACAGAAGGGAACCTAAAAATTGATTACAATTCAGAAGCAGAAACCGATGTATACGGAAAGCTCAGTCTCTTGGATGGGACCTATCAATTCAACTTCCAAAACATTATTCGTAAGAACTTCGACCTTGAAAAAGGAAGTAAGATATTGTTCTATGGAGATCCAATGGATGCAACTATCAACCTAAAGGCAAACTATAAGTTGACAACAAACTTGGCTGATCTTGACGAAAGCTTCAATACTCTGTCACAAAACACATCATCCGTACCACTACTGTGTGTACTCGAAGTAGATGGAGCAATCAAAAGACCCGATGTGGGATTTAATATCGTCCTTCCAAGTAGTGATGCGGAACTTCAGAGAAGAGTACATGCATTTATCAACACCGAAGACGAAATGTCAAAGCAGGTTGCATACCTTATCATGACAGGTCGATTCAACAGTATCAACAACCTCAATGCCTCTGACAATACAGCTGACATAGCAGCTTCAGCCGCTGCCACCAACTTGTCGGATCAGCTATCCTACATTCTAAGCAAATTTGGAAGTAACTTCAGATTTGGAACAATGATCAAGACACCTACCGGACAATACGCCAATACAGATATGGAGCTTTTAATGAGCGGATCTTTATTTGACAATAGATTGAAGGTTAACGGAAACTTCGGATATAGAGAAAACCCGATGCTAAAAGGAACATATGTGGGAGAATTTGATGCCGAATACAGCCTCAATAAATCCGGAAGTATCATACTGAAAGCATACAACCACTACAACAATATGTACCAATACCTCAAGCAATCCTCATCAACCTGGGGATTTGGAATCATGTACAAAAAAGACTTTGACAGCTTTATAGAGTTATTCCCCAAGCCTATGAGAAAGTGGTTTAGAAAAGAAAATCGATCTAAATCCAAACAAAAAGAAACTATCATCTATAAATAAGGCATTGTTATATGAAACCGGATATTTATACAAGACTCAAAAACTACCACATTATATTGGGATCTCAATCTCCACGTAGAAAACAGCTCTTGCAAGGACTGGATATCTCGTTTGAGCAAAAACCCATGCCAGATATTGACGAAATTTATCCGCCAGGTCTCGATGCAGTGGATGTGCCCGAGTATTTAGCACGTCTTAAGGCCTCTGCATATAAAAATGAGATGAGAGAGGATACACTCCTAATCACAGCTGATACTGTAGTCATTATAGACAACGAAATTCTTGGCAAACCTCATGACAGGTCCGACGCTATAGAGATGCTTCAGAAAATAAGCGGAAGGGAACATATGGTAGTAAGCGGTGTCTGTCTTACAAAACTTGGAGAACAACAATCTTTCTCTTCTCGATCTTTTGTTACATTTGCAGAGATTCCAATTCAAGAAATAACTTATTATATAGACAAATATAAACCCTTCGATAAAGCAGGGGCTTATGGCATACAAGAGTGGATTGGCTATGTAGCAATACAAAAGATAGAAGGGTCTTTTTATAACGTGATGGGATTGCCGGTACATCAACTGTTTAATTCACTCAAAAACTTTGTGTAATAAACTTTATTCATTACCTTTGCATCCCATAAGTGCTGAGAATAAAATAAATAAATAATATAGACTGAGATGAAAAGGACATTCCAACCATCAAACAGGAAGCGTAAGAATAAACATGGCTTCCGCTCAAGAATGGCAACTAAGAATGGTCGTCGAGTACTAGCTGCTCGCCGTTCTAAAGGTCGTGCCAAACTAACTGTTTCTGACGAGTACAACATGTCTGTCAGATAAGCAAGTTATTTGAAATTAATGAATCTAACGATTGGGGAAGGAAAAAGTCTTCCCCAATTTTTTTGATCAAAAAATAAGGAAAAGATTTGTGGCATACAGATATAATGTATAAACACGACCCCTTAATCCGAAGATGTCATTAGAGAGACAATTCTTAGAAAACAATTTATCCCAAATATGCAGATAGAACATCGGAGTACCACATACATTCAAATATTCAAATCCCTTTTTCCCTTTATCACATCGCACCAAAATGGTGGAAAAATTTAGCAGACAATTTATAAGATTATAAAACGATGATATATAATGTATTAAGAATAATAATTTCAAATGACGGTCATTAGAATCTGCCATCTAACGACAAATCCGGGTTAAAACAACCTCTAAATAGGTCTCTCTTTAGCAATAACACTTTCTTCCATTCATTAATATCTGATGCCATTTTACATATTAAGTTCTTGGAATTACTCCATTATGCATCGCTCATTTTGCTCTATCTGGACAATGCCATCCAAAGGCCACATAAAATGTCTTATCTAAGTCTTTAAAGTATTGAACAATATCTTATCTTTCTTTATATCTTTGCTAAGTATTGGGAGTTGTTTGGGTCTAATCAATCTATTGGAAAACGACTTCTTAATCCTTTGATGTAAATAATATGGACAGTATCATCATTATACCCACTTACAATGAAAAGGAGAACATAGCCTTGATGATTGAAAAGGTGATGTCACTTCCTAAACCATTCGATATCCTGATTGTTGATGACAATTCGCCTGACGGGACAGCAGGTATTGTAAAGAACTACCAAAAGCAATATCCTGATAGGCTTTTTTTGATTGAACGTGCAGGTAAACTTGGTCTGGGTACAGCCTACATAGAAGGATTTAGATGGAGTCTTGAACGAGACTACAAATACATTTTTGAGATGGATTGCGACTTTAGCCATCCGGTTGAAAAGCTTACGGAGCTTTATACGGCTTGTCATGACCAGGGATATGATGTAGCGGTTGGAAGCAGATATATCAAAGGTGGCCATGTAAAAAACTGGCCTTTGGGTCGCATATTAATGTCTTATTTTGCCTCTGTCTATGTTAGAATAGTCACCTGGATGAATGTTCATGATACGACAGCAGGATATGTCTGTTACAAAAGAGAGGTTTTAGAGTCGATAGATTTAGATTCGATACATTTCAAGGGATATGCTTTTCAGATCGAGATGAAATATACTGCTTATTGCCTTGGCTACAAGATAAAGGAGGTTCCTATTACATTTGTAAATCGTAGATTGGGAACTTCAAAAATGAACAGTTCTATCTTTGGAGAGGCATTTACAGGAGTCCTTAAACTTAGATATTGGCATATGTTTAAAAATTTTCCAAAACGTAAGAGATTTTAGTTTTACCAAACCAAACATCCATTTTCAATGAAAACTCTTCTTCGAGATGCGATGATCATAAACGATCACAGTAGAATGCATGGATCCGTACTTATCGAGGATGACACTATACTTAAGATAGCATCTTCTGAATTTGATACCGATTGTATGGTCTCTTCGTCAGATGTCATAATCAACTGTAAAGGGCTCCTTCTACTGCCAGGATGCATAGACGACCAAGTCCATTTCAGAGATCCCGGTCTTACCCACAAAGCAGATATTGAAAGCGAAAGTCGCACAGCAGTAGCTGGAGGCGTAACAACCTTTATGGATATGCCTAATACAAAGCCTACAACGACAACAATAGAGGCTTGGCAAGCAAAAATGCAGAGAGCGGCAGACGTCAGTTGGGCCAATTATGGATTCTTTTTTGGTGGAACCAATGACAATATAAATGAGATTAAAAAGATTGACAGGCATAGTATTCCCGGGCTGAAACTATTTTTGGGAGCCTCCACAGGCAATATGCTGGTAGACAATAAAGAATCTCTGAGAAGAATCTTTTCTGAAACAGACCTTCTAATTGCTGTTCATGCTGAAAAAGAAGAATTGATTCGTAAAAACAAGGCTTATTACATTTCTAAGTTTGGAGAAAATCTTGGAATAGAGTTTCATTCTTTGATTCGCTCGGCAGATGCCTGCTACAGATCTTCCGCTGAAGCGGCTGAGCTTGCAGAACGCTGCGATGCACGCCTACATATTCTACATATTTCAACAGAAAAAGAACTATCCCTTTTTAGAAAAGATATACCACTCAGAGAGAAGCGTATTACTTCTGAAGTATGCGTACATCACCTATGGTTTGATGACTCATACTACAAGACTTTAGGCAATAGGATCAAATGGAATCCGTCAATAAAGCGCTTATCTGACCGTGATGCTCTAAGAGAGGCCGTAAGAAATCACAAGATAGATATAGTAGCAACAGATCATGCGCCACACCTTTGGTCAGAGAAGCGAGGTTCTTGCCTTAGAGCTGCCAGTGGAGGTCCACTGATCGAACACTCTCTGCTTACAATGCTGGAGATGGTCAAACAGGGGATATTCAGTTATGAGAATGTGGTAGATATGATGGCCCATAGGCCGGCTATTCTATTTGGAATACCGGATCGAGGCTTTATTCGTCCTGGGTATAAAGCAGATTTGGTTTTAGTAAACCCAAATAAGCCACATAGAGTTACTGACAATAAAGTCTTTTCTAAATGTGCTTGGTCACCTTTTGATGGTTATATATTTGCACACTCAGTTGAGAAAACTTTTGTCAATGGGTGTCTCGCATTTTCCAATGGAATTCATTCTCACAAAAGGCCAGAGATTGAAGCTGTGAGATTTGGCTACTAATATCTCATTGTATTCCATTAAAACCTTTGTTTAATAGGTAGTTAAGGATACGTAAAGAAAGGAACAACAGACAATATGCAATACATTCATCTTAAAAACAGACCAACAGTCAGCAATCGGGACAAAAGGGGTTCTTAACCAATCACTCACACAATTAACTCAAAATAGATTTTAAGTGTATACCTATCACAACATCTAATAGTATATTTGACATACGATTAGTCAACCATATCACATTTTTTGATGTTTATTATACTTTGACTTATCAAAAAATTATTTAGCTTTGTGGTAGCGCAAGCCATATGGAGAACAATGAACGATGAGAATTGACTAGAACAGTTCTTCAATCTTTCAAAAAAGATATTTATTTTTTTAAGTATAACTACTAATCAAAAGTTAAAATGAAAAGATTTTTTAAGTATGCAATCGCAGCTGTAGCAGCATTGACTCTTGCTGGTTTCGCAGTGTCTTGCGGTAGCGATGACGACGACAAAAATGACGTGGAGATTACAGCTCCTAAGGGTACCGAAATCTCTGTAAAGGTTGGAGAAACAGTAACAGCAGAGGTTGCTGTAAGACCTGCAGGTACAACTCTTACATGGGCTTCTGCCGATGAAACAAAGGCTACGGTAAAAGATGGAGCAATCACAGGTGTAGCTGAAGGTAAAACCACTGTAACAGCAACTGCAAAGGGAAAATCTGTCACTTTCAATGTAACAGTTACAAAGAAGGAAAATGGTGGTGGTGATAACCCACAAACAGGTAAAGTAAACGAATTGCCAAGACTTATTTTTGACAATGATGAAGCAGAAATAAAAAAGTACGAAGAGAAAGTGCCAAGAACTATGACACAAGCAGCTTTGCCTGAAGTAGGTCTTCAAGATCCTGTTCCTGTATTTGCAAACAAAGATCTTTCAACAGTAAAGGGTGTTGTATATGGTCTAAACAACGGTAAATTTGATCTTATTCTTGTTGGTTGTTCAAGTAGTAAGATTGTAGATCTCCTCACTGCAAACGGATTTGAAGCTATGCCACTTGAAAATGGTAGCACAGCTTATATAAACGAATCTATAAAAGTTGCATATATGAAATTTCCTAAAGTAGCTCAAGCATTCCAGGATCTTGGTTGCGATGAAATGGGTGCATTTATGAATCTTGGAGAAAGTGGTGGTCAACAAGGTAGTGGAACACCGGACTTCGTTCCGAATGATAAAGAATTCCCAATCCTTTCTATCAACCCTGGAGATGCTGTTACTGCACACGAGAAAGCTGCTGGCAGAACACTTACAGAAGGTCTTGAACTTGGTTTTTCAAAACCAGTTTCTGCATTCGTTGGTAAATGCGAACATATAAACGTAGTTATGTACGGTGTTTCTTGGAGTACAAGTGATAACAAAGCATCTTTAGGTATGCTCGCTGGTGCAAATGGCGACAGAATGACTGTTTTGAAACCATACTTTGACAAAGTTCTTGAAGGATGGGAATACTACGGAAAGAATGAAGCACAACTTTGTGGTTGGATTAGCAAAGATGGATGGACAATTGTCGTTACAGATGAAAAGGGAGGAAAAGACAACTATGCATATGAGCATGAAATCCAGATTATCTCTAACACTCCGGCTCAAAATGCTCCCCAAGCTCTTACAGTTCGCAAGGCACAAGTTATTAAGCCTCTTAAGAACAACTTCCAATTGGTTGTTAGACGCTAATCTATCTCTTCATTAGATATCTCAATTGAGATTGTAAAATGGAAGACGAAGGGGATATGCTCAAGATGGGCATATCCCCTTTTCTATTGCAACAATCTTAGCCTTATACATATTGTATGTACAGAATGCTTTCTTTACCTTTGTGGATAAACCAATAAGAAAAAAGCAACAAAATGAATCTATTTCCTTTATTAGATGCTCAAGCTCCTGCTCAGATGGCAGGTGGCGGTAGCGGATGGTCTATGATTGTCATGATGCTTGTCATCGTCGTAGTATTTTACTTTTTCATGATTCGTCCCCAGCAAAAGAAACAGAAAGCACTCCAAAAAGCACGGGAGGCGATGAAGAAAGGCGACAAAGTGATTACAGCCGGAGGTATCCATGGCACTATCAAGGATACAAAGGAGAATGACTTCATCATAGAAATTGCAGACAATGTTCGCATTCGAGTAGATAAATCATCTGTCTATCTTACGATTTCGGATGCTGAGTCAGACACAGAGCGTAAGTAATACGAATAATATCAAAGAGACGTATTGCATTTTTATAGATGTAATCTCGTCTCTTTGCTTTATGGAAGAACGACTGTTTTGCAACAGTGTTCTTAACTAGATCGTATAACGACACATATCAATGGATCTCAATTTGGGCACATCACAATCTGGTCGAAAAGGGGACAAGAAGGGCTATTTTGATTTAGAGGGCGGTGCTAAACGGCTAAAGAGTCACCGTTTTCTGACATTTATTGGCTTTGTCCTACTTGCTTTCTCCTTTTGGCTGATTAGAAGCTTGCAACTTACATATCACACACAAATTGAGGTGCCTATTGAGTATGACAAACTTCCACCAAATGTTAGATATCCTCAGAATGCACCGGAAAAGGCTGTATTCACAATACAGGATGTCGGTCTTCAACTTATCCAATACGAGTTTCAACATTTTGAACCAATCCACGTAAAACTACATGGTAAGGGTTCTAAGCAACTTCTACTTGGGAAAAAAGCTTTGATTGAAGAATTTCAAAAACAACTAAGCCCATCCACTAGTATTATTACATCCTCTCCACAAGAGATATCGCTACCGCTTTACGAACTTCGTTCTAAAAGAGTACCGGTAAAAATGAATTTCAAACCTATCACCGATCAAGGTTACATATTGAGTCGTGTTAGCTTTTCCCCCTCAGAAGTCAGTATATTTGGAAGTGCAGAGTCACTAAAAAACATCAATGCCGTATTCATTGACAGTGTGGGGCTCGGCAAGCAGCACGAACCCTTTGTTCAGGATATAGCCTTAAAGAGTCTCAAACGATATGGTATTGATTATGCCAAAGAGAATATGCATGTAAGGGTAAGCTTTGGAATAGAGGCTCTCACAGAACAACGATTCGAACTTCCCATTGATGTTGACAGTGCCCCGGATGGATTTCACTTACGATTGCTTCCCAATGTTGCATCTGTCAACATTACGCTTCCCAAAAGTAAATACAAACTCCTCTCTCCTGAGCAAATAAAACTGGCCGTCAGTTATCCAACAGGTCCAACCGGAGAGATTGATCCGGGAATCACCCTACTCCCAATCAAAGTAGTCAGTAAACCGGATTGGGTGGTCAGTAGCAGGATAGAACCTCAAAAGGTTGAATTCATTCTAGAGAAGTTATAAAAGACATTTTTATGTTTACACTCGCTATCACCGGAGGTATAGGAAGTGGCAAATCTGTAGTAAGCGGGATTTTACGTCTCAAAGAGTTGCCCGTTTATGACACAGACAGCGAAGCCAAGCGTCTGATGAACGAAGATGAAAGTCTCAAAAACAAACTTATCATAGCTTTTGGTCAAAAGATATATCCCGAACATTTAGAAGGGAGGCTTGATCGAATAGCATTGGCAAAAATTATTTTCAACAATCAAGATGCTATACGCTTAGTCAACAGCATTGTCCATCCGGAGGTAAAAAGAGATTTTATATCCTGGCGTGAGAAGAGACAAAAAGAGGGTTACCCGGGAGTAGCCTTAGAATCAGCCATACTTTTTAGTGCCAAGATTGAAGATGTTGCAACTCACATAGTAGCTGTCACAGCAAGTGAGATGACTCGAATTGAGCGGGTCTCTCATAGAGATCATGCGCCCAAAGAAGCCATCTTGGCACGAATCAGATCGCAAATGTCGCAGGAGGAGATTATCGACAGATCAGATTTCGTTATATCCAATGATCGTGACGATTTGATTATTCCTCAAGTGGATAAAATGCTGACAACTATCAATACAATAGGCAACTAAAAGGAACACAAACATAATCTTCTCCAAAAGATTTCCCAATAAGTTACTTTGATTTAATTGTAGAACAACGCTATTTAACCAAGTTTGAGTACATTTGTATTTGGACAAAATATATAATTAAGAACGAAAAATGCTTAAGAAGATTTTATCAATCTCTGGGAAGCCAGGCCTTTTCAGATTGGTCTCACAAGGTCACAACTCAATTATTGTTGAGTCTTTGGATAATGGCAGAAGAAACGCAGTATACGCCAACGAACGTATCATCTCTTTAGGCGATATATCAATGTATGTCGAAGATGGAGACAAACCTTTGGGGGAAGTCCTGCAGGCTCTATACGACCTTCAAGAGGGGAAACCTGTTGAGAACGCAATCATCAAAGGATCAAAGGAAGAGATCTTCGACCTATTTGAAAAGATTCTTCCCGATTATGACAGAGATCGTGTATATCAAAACGATGTTACAAAACTACTCAAATGGTACAATGCTCTTCTAAGGAATAATATTACAGAGTTTACTGAGCCTGAGGAAGAAAAAGAAAACAAAAAAGAAGAAGAATAACTCATCAAAAGCCTGTTGAATGACCTCGCAAGAAAGACCTTTCGAACAAACAACAGGCTTTTGTGTGAAGATATATTTAATCAAATTGCTTTAACCTAATAAATACAATCGCAATGTTTAAGGGAATGAAAAAGTACCTTGCCGACGAATTGAAGAATATCAAAGAAGCCGGCTTGTACAAAGAAGAGCGTATTATTATTACGCCACAAAGAGCAGCCATCAAAGTAAATGAAGGCCAAGATGTTATCAACTTTTGTGCAAACAACTACTTAGGTCTGTCTGACAATCCTCGCCTTATCCAGGCAGCTAAAGATATGATGGACAGCCATGGCTATGGTATGAGCTCTGTTCGTTTTATCTGTGGTACTCAAGACATTCACAAGCAGCTTGAGCAAGCGATATCTAAGTATTTCCATACCGAAGATACCATCCTGTATGCAGCTTGTTTTGATGCCAACGGAGGTGTATTCGAACCATTGTTTACAGCAGAAGATGCAATCATCAGTGATGCTCTAAACCATGCTTCTATCATTGACGGAGTTAGACTTTGTAAGGCTAAAAGATATCGCTATGCCAATGGTGATATGAAAGAACTTGAAGAATGTCTCAAGCAAGCACAGGAACAAAGACACCGCATCATTGTAACTGACGGCGTATTCTCAATGGACGGCAACGTAGCTCCAATGGATAAGATTTGTGACTTGGCTGAAAAGTATGACGCACTTGTAATGGTTGACGAATGTCACTCAGCAGGTGTTGTTGGTAAGACCGGTCGCGGTGTAGCTGAACAGTTTGACTGCTTCGATCGCATCGATATCCATACCGGTACGCTTGGTAAGGCTTTCGGTGGTGCTATCGGTGGTTTTACAACCGGTCCTAAAGAAATTATTGATATGCTTAGACAACGTTCTAGACCATATCTTTTCTCAAACTCTATTCCACCCAGTGTCATCGGTGCCAGCCTTGAAGTATTCAAGATGTTGGAAGAAAGCGATGAACTTCATAGCAAACTGGTTGAAAATGTCAACTACTTCCGTGATAAGATGATTGCTGCAGGATTTGATATCAAACCTACACAATCAGCTATTTGCGCAGTAATGCTTTATGATGCTCCTCTTTCTCAAAAATATGCTGCTAAGATGCTCGAAGAAGGTATCTATGTAACCGGATTCTACTACCCCGTAGTTCCAAAGGGAGAAGCTCGTATCAGAGTACAACTCTCTGCCGGACATACACGCGAGCAGCTTGATAAGTGTATCAATGCATTTATCAAAGTTGGAAAAGAACTTGGTGTGATAAAGTAAGATATATCTAATCATCGCAATCAAAGGGGCTGTGTCAAAATTCCATTTGGCGCAGCCCTTTCTGTTTTTTGAAAAAAGTTTCAACTTTCTTTATATTAAGTCTTTCCCATGTCATGAATAACAACTATCTTTATGGTATACAAATAGTTATATAAACCAAATGATGCATTTCCGCAATCATAATCGCACCACGATGATTCTTTTTCCGGAAAGAATCGATCAAGACATTGAGGAGAATGACCCGGTAAGGCTTTTGGATGCCTTGGTGGATAGTCTGAATCTTAGATCGTTTTACACACTCTATCATGAGCGCGGCCGCAGTCCCTATCATCCGGCCATGATGCTCAAGGTAATTCTCTACGCCTATATGAACAATGTTTATTCCTGCCGCAAGATTGAGAAATTGCTGCGTCGGGACATTCACTTTATTTGGTTGGCCAATTATGAGAAGCCGGACTACATCACCATTAACAGATTTCGATGCCGTGTGAAAAACGAGTTGAACGAGTCTTCACTCAGCTCGTGCTGCTTTTGGCAGAAAAAGGCTTTATAACGTTGGATGTCGAATACATAGACGGGACGAAGATCGAATCCCGAGCCAACAAATACACCTTTGTATGGAAGAAGAGCGTGGAGCGGAACCGCCATAAATTGCAAGAGAAAATAGCCGTTTTGCTTGATCAGATCGACGNATTACAAGCAAAGAGCAAGAGAGAGACTGACATCGCCCGAGGGGATCAGACATCGGGGCCTACGATGAATCAAACCCGAAGCGGTCTTTGGGCAGATCAAAGCCAATATGCACTACAGACGCTTTCGACATTTTGGTAAAGACATGATTACAATGGACTTTACCTTCCTTGCCATGGCCTTTAACATCAAGAAAATGGCAGCAAAGAGGCTGAAAACCAAGAAAAATGGAGGAAATTCGCCGAATAATACGCCATATAGGGCCTATTTATCGGTTTTAAGAGTTTCTGTGAGTCCAATGGTAGCTCCCATCCAAAAATTGGTTGCTAAAACTCAAAAAATGAGAGGTTGCTAAAAAAATAGAGGCTGAGCCATTATGATTAATGACACAGCCCCGTTTTTCTTTTTATACCGCCCTTATATGTTTCTAGGCACTACAAAAGCCCCACTACAATGAGGAGCTTTTGATGAATTTGGAATTCATTTTAGGTATAATTGATATGCTCTAAAAAGGCAAATCATTCTCATCTATGCTTGTTGTTTGTGGAATTGTTATAATTCCTCGTTTTACCATTTCCCAAAAACATTTAACTGTAGCAGATATATCAGAAAATGCATCGTGTGCATTTTCAAAGTCAGAGTCAAATAGTTTGTTATATAGTTCTTGTAATTTAGGATAACGGTATCCGTAAAAATTCGTCAACTTACAAAAGTCTATAGAACTTTTCATAGTACACAAACTTATTGTACCATCCCATGATAAAATTTTATTTTCACGATAAAATTCTGCTTCTATGATCTTTTTGTCAAAATCTATATTATGCCCCACAATGTATTTTACCGTTTTTATGTCTGATTCGAAAAAGCCCAAAACCTTATTCAAATTTTCTCCGTATTCTTTTGCATATTCAGTAGATATACCATGTACAGAAACAGACTCGTTGGGAATAATAAATCCATTAGGTTTTATAATATGATTATGCTTTACTAATATATTTTCGAATTGGTCTGTAATTATCCAACTCAATTGGATGACTCGAGGCCAATTATTTATATCGGAAGATGGGGCATTATAATTTTTAGATAATCCTGTTGTTTCTGTATCAAAAAATAAATATCGGTCTGTCTCTGGCAAATACTTAGCAGCATTATTATGTAAAATATCTAAGTGTTTATCAAAAAGTGTTTCATCTAAATTTTTCTGCAGATTATTATAAATTTCGGCATCATATTTAATGAATCCACATGCATATAATTGTAGTAAATTAAACTTTGCAGATTGAGAATCGGAGCTTTTTAAATATTTTACCGCTAAATTAGAATTGCAAGAAGTTTCTTTGCCCAAAAGATAACGCAACGCAAGGGAATTTTTGCTTTCATCAGATGAAGTTTCAATAAGCCATTCTATTGAATTTATCTGATGTTTGTGAGGTGAAAGATAACTATCATGGCGACTTTTTATCTTATTGATTTCAGTCAATTCTATTTTGATATTTTTATAAGTGGCATAAAAAAATATTCTTTCGCCACAGAATCTATTTATCACTGAATCAAGCTCTTCCAAAGTAACATTTGAGGGAACAATTGTTGGTAAAATCCCATTTCTAAAACTATATTGTAACCCACTAGCATGTATTGAAGGGGGTAACACCAAATGGTCACACCACCTCAGTTCCATTCTGTAAAAAAGCTTACCATTTAAGTCGCAATATTTGTCATTAGGTTCAAAAGATAAAGAATCAATATTTTGTGTGGCCGTATAATCTTCACTTTTAAAAATAATATGAAATCCATATCCATTGCCACTGCGCACTACCCATGGATAATCTAAGGGTAAGTGTAACAAACCCAGAATTTCATTAATGAAACCATTTAATCCTTCGTCAGGATACAGAATCTCACTTATCCAAATATTTGAAATATCTATATCTAGTGCTCGATAGTGATTGTATCCAAGAACCAAACCTATTCCTGATGATTTCTCCCAATTAAGAGATAACAAGTAGTCTAATGGTTGTGATATGGTTTTATAGGACTCCCAGCCAGTGTCTATTGGCTCCTTGAATGACTTCTTATTCCTCTTGGGGCATTCTGACCATTTCATCTGGGTTACATTCATACCAAACAATCGATAATATAAACTCATGTATTTCAATTCATTTGATAATTGTTGTTGAACAGAACACAGAGTTACAGTTTCTTTTGAAAGACCTTTTGAATAATCCTCTAGTGGAGCTATATATTTTATATTAGAACAATCCGGAAATGCAGAAAGGACTTTTATAGGGGTGAAGTATCCAAGGTAAATTCTCGTTAGACGTTCACAACCAATGAAAGCCGTTGGATCAATATCAATGTCTTTAGACTCGATAATTACACATTTAAGTTCATTACAATTCTCAAATGCATTGGAGTATATTGACCTTATATTTTGCGGAATATTTATTTCTGATAGAGACTCACAGCCTGAAAATGTTTCAGGGGATATGTACTCAATGTTACTGGGTATTAGAATTTGACTAACATTATTGCAATCCTTAAACGCTCTATTTCCCAAGTTCTTGATTGAATTTGGAAGATCTATAGTTGTTAATGATCGACAATTATTAAAAGCTCCGGAAGCAATTTCTAACATTTGTGACGGAATAGATATAGTACGAAGATTTATACAGCCACTAAAGCATTCAAAAGGTATTTCTTTAACTTCTTTTGGAATGTTTATCACCTCTAGTGATATGCAGTTTTTAAATGCTTCTGATTGTATTTGGGATATTGTTTCGGGTAGCACAATATCGGAAATTTCATAACAATCTCTAAAAGCATGGTTGGCAATTTTTTTAACACCATTGGGAATGATAATTTTACCTACCATATCTTTGGTACAAGACAAAAGAATTTCGTTATCGTCAGAATATGTTATCATACATAAAACCAAATTTACACTTCTACTCTCAAAAGTATAAAAAGTATTTGATATTTTAAGATTTAATTGTAGCATTAACGTTATACGAATGCAACCGATAGTGTTCTAAACGATGTCCTTTAAAATAGAGTGTTATTCAAGCGGACAAGGGAGCAACAGTCTCTTGTCCATATATTTTTGTGGGGAATCTTCTTATGCAGATTCTGCCTCATCAGGAGAAGGTGAAAAGGGCTCATTTATCCACTTGTAAAGGTCTGTTTGGGTTAAAGTGTTTAATCTGAGCGATGAAGTGAGATTAGATAGGTGTAACGGATGTTTTGTCTCGCTTTTGAGGTGGTGCGGAAAAAGGATGGTGATCAGAGCGATCCATATCTGTATTTCCACTGCATTGCAAGTATATTTGCGATGAAAATGGTGGGGTATTTCAGTCTGTGCGCTGTATTTTTTCTTTTTACGAATCTACTCTTTTCTTTTTTATCACACCAAAACATTTAGGTCATTATTGAATTTTGACTCAAAGATAAACCTCCTTTGAGAATGTTGCACGGATAACAGCCTTATTATATTGCATATACTACTGACTATCAGTATATCTGTATATGTTTAACGAGTAAATACTAAACTTACTCTAAAATCCAAAGAGGTAGTAAGATTTGTACTGTACGACTATTTATAATCGTTGGTTCAGAATAAGTACCGCAATCTTTTCGTTGGTTTTTCTAATAGATTGTGATTACCTTTAGCCTAAGTAAAAGGGTGTGAAAGTATATATACAATTATATCTATATGGTCTCCAATATCTTAGGAGCCCATAGGGAACTTTCACTTAGAAATTGGATCGGAATAATTAACTATTTACGAAACCTCTCTCCCCTTTTTATTGCAAACTGCTTAGCTGACTGGATATTGATGACGGAGGATATGAACCTAACAGCAAAGACCACGGTTCAAAGATAAAGTTCATCAAATACCAATCAATCTTTACAACATTAAATTAATAACTAATATGAGAGCTCACTTACAGCCGAAGGTTACATTCGAAACAAAACCTGTTAATTGTCCTGCATGCGGAAGATCTTGCATTGTAGATGTTGTCTATGCCCCATTTGACAAAGAAACAGAAGAAAAAGTAAAACAGCAGAAGCTTATCCAAGGCAATGAAGATCCACTTGCTCCACACCCCACCTGGGGATGTACCTCTTGTGGAACAATGTTTTATAAAGAGAAATAAATCGATATACAGATATCTTTTTGTACTACCGACGGACAGATAAAAGCTCTATTCCGGTCGTCAATAAGGATGTCATATTACAATAGAAGGCTTCCTTTTTATAAGGACTGCAGGGGATGGTTGTGTTTTTATGTCACTGCAAACTGTATCGGTTGACCTAACTACCTTTCTGAAGATACTGAAAGATAGTTATAAGAATGATTGACAACCATCTATCTCGGATAAAAGGTTGATAATTCTTTTGGCCTGCATTTCAGATGAATGTATTGCAGACGCCGCTAAGATTTGCCTCCACACACCCTCTAAGGCAGCTCAATAATTCGCCTTAGGGCTCTCAAAACTATCCCAAACAGCCTTCTTAGAAAAGAAATGGCATATACAAACCTTCGCAGACTATCGCCACAATATTTTATTTGATTGATAAGAATAACCTAACATTACACAGATGAAAAAAACTTTTTACCTCTTGTCTATAGTCCTTCTTATGACTCCTATTCTTTTGAATGCACAAAGCGATAACACTAAAAGCTCGGTCAAATTTTCCGGCTACATTCAAGGCGACTATGAGATGGGTCAAAAAGAGGCAAAGCTCTATGTGGGCAATCCTAACTCTAATGAACAAAGTTATTTTGGTCGGTTTGGTATTAGACGAGGAAGATTGAAATTGGACTACGGACTCAAATCAAATCCGGATTGGAGTATTGTAGGGCAAATAACCATGACCGAAAAATCGATCAATCCTTTCCAACTATATTTCAACTATTGCCATACATATTCTTTTGAGGATAGCAAGCTTACCTCTCTACAAGTAGGAGCAAGAGGAGGTCTTGATTCTTATCATTTTGGTTTAGAGCCTCAAGAAGGTTCAAAGGCTCGACTTGCGCCCGAATATACACCTTATTATGACGTCATGTTTCCCGGAGTAGACGATTTTATGGCTGGTGGACATGTGACATGTTTCTTTGATAAGGCATCCTCTTACAAACATGCTTTGGGTTTACAGATGTATCTATTGTCCGGCAATGGTCGCAACTCCATGAGAAAGTCTATCCCTGATCTGTCTCTTGACCTGAGACATACTTTCCACGCCGGAATCTTCGATGCTTTTTATGGAGCTTCGTACTATCTGGGATATGTACCTCAGACCAACTTAGGAGATAAAGATCGGGTTAAACGAAATTACCTCTCTCTTTATGCAAGAGTAGGCATGCCATCATGCTTAGGCCGGACACGACTGACCGGAGAATATATGTCAGGAAATCAGCCCGGCAAACTTCATCTTGCCACTGTGACAGGCCCGAGTATCTCCAACAAAGAGTATAATGATGGTAAGGAAATCTTTTCGAGAGGCTTTTGGGGAATGAGTTTACAACTCGATCATAGATTCAGCTTTGCACCTATAGGTATCTTGTACAAATACTATTATTATGACAAACGAGATATCCTTTCCGGAGATGAATTGCTTTGGAACAAGTATTTACAATATGGTTACGCCTCTAAAGAAGCAGACGGAACAGAACAAGCACATGGCATAGGTATCAATGTATTTTTGGTAAATGACAGATTGAGAATGACTGCATACTACGAAGCAATCACCTCTAAAAGAGCTCCAAACAAATCATTCTCTTTCTATGATGATCCTGACAACGACCGATTTACTTTCCGTGTACAATATAACTTCTAATATAAAGTTAGCTCCTCTTAGAAGCTGAACGCTATTAATAAATAAACAATAAAGCCCGAAAGCGATGACTGCTTTCGGGCTTTATTGTTTATAGTTCATCTATAACCCTCATAAACCCAGACTTACCATTAAGATATGTAAGGTTGATGCCTCTCTACCTTACACTTTTAATGATATTGGCAAGTTAATAAGGAATATCGCCACCGGAGATATTTGGAAGGAATGTATTAGAAATCGAATCTTCCCCTGCTGCTCCTCCTGCAAGTGGGTCATTGCCGGGCGACATAGGTGCTGACATATCTGGATTGACATTGCCACCAATAGCAGACTCACGAGTTACAGAAGAGGCCATCTCAAGAGGTAAAAACTTTGCAAACTCTTTTCTAAAGCTTAGTCTGACATCCCCTACCGGACCATTTCTATGCTTAGCAATAATAAACTCTGCCACACCAATAAGTGAATTGCCTTCCGGGTCCGTAGTGATTTTGTAATACTCCGGACGGTGAATAAAGCAAACCATATCGGCATCCTGCTCAATAGCCCCGGATTCACGAAGGTCGGCCAACTGTGGTCTTTTGCTGTTGAAGTCTCCCTGTCTGAGCTCCACACCACGGTTAAGCTGAGAAAGAGCAATGATAGGGATTTTTAATTCTTTTGCAAGCACCTTAAGAGAGCGCGATATTGTACTGACCTCCTGTTCACGGTTTCCAATATTCATACCGGAAGCATTCATAAGTTGGAGGTAGTCGATAATAATCATCCTAACCCCATGCTCACGTACAAGGCGGCGGGCTTTGGTTCGAAGCTCGAAAATCGAGAGAGATGGCGTCTCATCTATATATAGAGGGGCATCAAACAAGCTGGTTAGTTTCTTATCGAGCTGTGCCCACTCAAACTTTTCCAAACGACCATTTTTGATCTTCTCACCCGGTATCTCACAAACATTACTAATAAGACGCTTGACAAGCTGTACAGAGCTCATCTCAAGGTTGAATATTGCTACCGGTATACCATTATCCACAGCGATATTTCTCGCCATAGACAAAACAAAAGCCGTCTTACCCATTGCCGGACGAGCAGCAATAATAATAAGGTCGCTATTCTGCCAGCCGGAAGTCATCTTATCGATAGCCGGATAGCCGGATGGTGTACCACTGATACCGGAAGTATTGTTTGCCGCAACAGAAATTTCATTCAGAGCCTCTTGGACAATCGGATTGATCTGTCTCACCTCCTCTTTCATATTCTGCTGAGAGATCTGGAAAAGTTCACTCTCTGCCTCCTGCATCTGGTCAGCAACATCTTCGACATCATCGAAAGCATCTTTGAGTACCCGACTCGAAAATTTGATCAAGTCTCTGCTCAATGCTTTCTGAGCCAAGATTTGAGCATGATACTCCAAGTTGGCCGAACCCGCAACTTCAGAAGTAAGAGAAGAGACATATGCCGCACCACCAACCTCATCAAGGACTTCATTTTTTCTGAGCTCCTCTGTAACTGTCAGAATATCCACCGGACGTTGCTGTGCTGCCAGACGAATGATGCTCTCATATATCAATTCATGAGCGTGAAGATAAAAGCTACTCGGCTTAAGCATTTCACTTACTGTCGAATAGGCATCCTTTTCGAGAAGGACAGCTCCTAATACGGCCTTTTCAATTTCTACAGCCTGTGGTGGGACTCTTCCCTCTATCTGATTGACGGAAACCGGTTTCTTAGCTCTTGTCTTGCCATTTTTTGCAATTGCCATATCTATTCTCCTCTTAATCAAGTTTGAGCACAGCCAAGAACGCCTTTTGTGGAACTTCCACCGTACCAATCTGCTTCATCTTCTTCTTACCTTCCTTCTGCTTTTCGAGAAGCTTTCGCTTACGAGAAATATCCCCTCCATAGCACTTTGCTGTCACATCCTTACGCACAGCTTTGACTGTCTCTCTGGCAATAATCTTCGACCCAATGGCTGCCTGAATGGCAATATCAAACTGTTGTCGAGGTATCAGCTCCTTGAGTTTCTCACACATTCTTCTACCAAAACTTTGAGCATTGTCAAAATGCGTAAGCGTAGAAAGAGCATCTACCGTGTCACCATTGAGCAAAATATCAAGTTTGACAAGTTTAGATGGTCTAAAGTCAGATAGGTGATAGTCAAAAGAAGCATATCCTTTGGAGATACTTTTCAGCTTATCATAAAAGTCAATAACAATCTCACCCAAAGGAAGATCATAGAATAGCTCTACCCTATCGCCATGTATATATTCCTGTTTTACCAAGATACCCCTCTTACCGAGACACAGCGTCATAATCGGTCCTATAAATTGTGTATTGGTAATGATGGAAGCTCTGATAAAGGGCTCTTCAATATGGTCTATTAAGGTCGGATCAGGCATTCCGCTCGGATTGTGTACCTCTGTACAGTGCCCTTGTTTGTCATACACAAGATAAGAAACATTAGGAACCGTGGAGATAACATTCATATTAAATTCCCTATCCAAACGTTCCTGAATAATCTCCATATGTAACAGTCCCAAAAAACCGCATCGGAAACCAAAACCAAGGGCAGCAGAGCTCTCCGGCTGGAAGGTAAGAGAAGCATCATTGAGCTGAAGTTTCTCCAATGAAGCACGAAGATTTTCGAAGTCCTCTGTCTCAATGGGATAAACTCCCGCAAAGACCATAGGCTTGACCTCTTCAAATCCTGAAATAGCATTTTCGGCCGGTCTATCGACATGGGTGATTGTATCTCCGACCTTTACCTCCTTACTCGTTTTAATACCTGAGATAATATAACCTACATCTCCACAGCTAATTGACTTGCGAGGCTCCATATCCAAACGGAGTACCCCCACTTCGTCGGCATCATATTCTGTGTCAGTAGCCATAAACTTTACAAGATCACCCTTGGATATCGTGCCATTGACAACTTTGTAATACGCAATAATACCTCTAAACGGATTGAATACAGAATCAAAAATCAAGCATTGAAGTGGAGCATCAGGATCTCCCACCGGAGCAGGTACTCGCTCAACAATAGCATCCAATATAGCCTGCACTCCCAGACCTGTCTTGCCGCTTGCGCGCAAAATATCCGAACGATCACAGCCCAACAAATCAATAATCTGATCTTCCACTTCCTCCGGCATTGCACTTTGCAAGTCACACTTATTCACTATTGGAATGATCTCAAGATCATGCTCAATAGCCATATACAGATTGCTAATGGTCTGAGCTTGAATACCCTGAGTAGCATCCACGATAAGAAGTGCTCCTTCACAAGCAGCTATCGAACGAGAGACCTCATAAGCGAAGTCCACGTGTCCCGGAGTATCAATCAAGTTGAGAGTATACATCTCCCCTCCATGCTCATAGTTCATCTGTATGGCATGGCTCTTGATCGTAATACCTCGCTCACGCTCAAGGTCCATATTGTCCAAAACCTGGTCTTGCAGGTCTCTCTCACTAATTGTTTTTGTTGTTTCCAACAGACGGTCGGCCAATGTGCTCTTACCGTGATCTATATGTGCTATTATGCAAAAATTTCTAATTCTATTCATACTGCAAAGATAATAATAAGCAAGGAGCTTAAAGATAGCAACATGCAACAAAACTAATTATGAAATAGAAATAAACATTGCTTCATCACGACACAAATTAAGGAATAACTTTTTGCCACGATAAAACGACTTTTGAACAATTGAGTTATCAACGTTCTGTTTAGAATTTATAATAGGAAGATTGAGCATATACGCTTAGGTATAAAAAAATGGAAGTCTCCCAACTTTCACAAGCTAGAAGACTCCTGACACTATTGAACTATATTAAAAAGAGAGAAACGCAAATTTACGGGAAGCTCTTACGAGCCTCCAAAAATCCGCAAAAAAAGCGGATTAGATAGTCAAATGTCCGATGTACACGAACAACGAACTACAAGATAACTTACTTACCTTGTCTCTATCCACGTGCAAAGATAATACTAATATGGTAAAGGGCAAATCTTTTATCGAAAAAAACATTTTTCAATCAAACAATTTCAAGACAAATACCATATATATAACTGCAATACAATGGGTTGTGTCTGTATTATCTTTTTTATTTCAGAGCTTATAAATGCTATAATACTCTTAGAATAAGCATGAAAACTGAGTTGTTTTAGTGAGCACTCGTTCATAACATAGCATGACAAAATGCTCAAAACAGCTCCATAAACTTTCATATTGCAACATTCTATGGCGTGAAGGGATATTTCTTCCGAATAAGGTCCGCATTGTTAATCCGGGTTATTATTAGTATCTTGTTTCAACAAAAGCATAAAAACCATGGAGATAACAATCTTACTTATCATACTTCTGACAGCTATACTACTTGGCGGATTGTCACACCAAGCAGATAGAATAGGCTCCATGTGCTCAGATCAAATTGTCATTCCTACTATTATCAATAACAATTATCCCACCCTTCTTAAACTAAGGACTGTGAAGTTCGAAGAAAGAGGGTTCTATTTGTTAAATATTATTACTTTACACAATACTCAAAAAGGAGCTCTAACAACTCCTATTTATACCGAAATTCTTACATTTTGGGGTTAGGGGTCTCTGACTCAATACACACTTTGCCCGTTTTATTAGTACGAAACGGGCTTTTTTATGCGCTATCTTAACAAATAAGCTCGCGCGAGAAGCAATCTATTCTCGCGCGACTTTGGATCTGATCTCGCGCGACCTTGACATGCAAAGTCGCGCTACTTCAAGTGCAACCTCGCGCGAGTATAGGTTCAAGGTAGCGCGAGAATGGATTGCAAGTCGCGCGACCTTCCAAAAAAGGCCGCCTGAAGTGTGTTTTTAAGCCGCCAAATTGTCCATAAAAAGCAGCCTATACATATATTAACATTTAGATAGGACGATTTCGTACTATCGCTATTGGTTTTTGTAGACAATAAGCCTCTCTCTGAGTCCAAAAAGCACTGTTTTAAGGCTGAAAACAGGCTTTATTATTTAACATTATTTATCTAATATAGAGCATAAAAACAGCAATAAAGATTATCTGACAGCCTTTCTTTTGAGCCTTCTCAGCCATAAATAATACCCTGTAAGCGTCAAAAACACACCCATCAACAATGCTATTGCATACAATATCTTGGACCACATTCCCCAAAAGTTGCCAACATGCAAACTATAAAACAACGCTTTCATCTTTTTTAGTTTTGGCTGTTCTTCTGCTCTAACAATCTTATCTACACTCCCATCTCCTCTAAACAGTATACGATCCATTTTTGTTGGATAATTGCGATTATTGAGATAGACTTGAGCTTCACCTTTTAGAAGTCTGATGGACAATGAAGAAGGATAAATGCTCTTTGCCTGCGACCATTCCTTGTTCCAAAGATCAAGTTCTTCTTTAGATATTGGAGTCATCTTGGTGCTTGGGGTATGCATTCCTCCGGTAGGCTTAGACTCATAACGCACGCCACAAGCTCCATAGACAACTGTTCTAAACCAATCAAATGACCAAGTCAGTCCGGAGATACATACGATCAGTAACACAATAGAAGCATAAAAACCAGCCACGAGATGGAGGTCGTAAAGCAAGTTTTTCTTAGAAATCTTAAATCTTTTTCTCCAAGCCCTTTTATTTTTTGGGACCCATGCAATAATACCTGTTATGAGGACTATCAGAGTTCCCAATGTGGCATATCCGATTATCCTCTGTCCGGGCGTACGCTCCTTAGCTCTGCCATTGCTCTTCAACAACAAAGCACAATGAAGAGCCTTCACCTTTTTGAAAAAAGGAGTCCTCTCGACCCAGCCTTTTATCTCACCGGTAACAGGATCAACACTAAGTTTCTTACTTCTAAAGTTCTTAAACCCAATCAACGCAGGGCTATTGCTTGTGGCAGGAAGCTCTACCCATACTATTTTAAGAGAATCGGGAAGATTGGGTTTGACTTTTTCGACTATACTTTGAGGATTCAATATGCTGTTCCCCCTCTGCTCAACTTTGTAAACATCGGGGTGTGCAAGTTCGGTTAGTTGTGGTTCGAATATCAACAAAATACCGGACAAGCAACTTAAGATAAATACAATCCCTAATGGTATCGAAAGCCACAAGTGCAATTTCAAATAAATCGGTCTCATAAATGGTAATTCAATTATAATAGAGTTTCGGCACCGTTCCTCATCAACACACAATATACTGACAACGAATACAGTCCGGGTTCTTTCAAAGGCAAAAGTATCAAAAAGAAGAGATATATTGAGCAAACAATCTACATGAAAAGATATGTCAATATTGAAGCTATAAGGGATAGAATCTGCATACCAATTTGACAAATATTACAAAGAAGCAACAAATAAAGCCTCTTACATTTGTTTGAATAACACTGAGATATAGTATAAATCTGACTTTTATTGAGAAATAATCCTCCAAAAGTGTCCCAAATCGAGCAAATAACAATACAAAAATGTATCTTTGTAGTGCCAACGATGGCGAATAAAAGAGAAATATTATTTATTCAACCCATAAATTATCAATCATTATGGAAAATATCAATTGGTCAGAAATCGGTTTTGGCTATATTAAGACCGATTACAACGTACGCTGTTACTATCGCAATGGAAAATGGGGAGAGCTTGAAGTAAGCTCTTCAGAGTATCTCAACATTCACATGGCTGCTACATGTCTTCACTACGGACAGGAGGCTTTTGAAGGCCTTAAAGCATTCCGCGGTAAAGACGGTAAGGTAAGAATCTTCAGAATTGAAGAAAATGCCAAGCGTATGCAGCGCTCTTGCGAAGGCGTCGTAATGGCTGATTTGCCACAAGAAATCTTTATAAATGCTTGTATCAAGGCTGTTAAGCTCAACGAGCGTTTCATCCCTCCATACGAAAGTGGAGCCTCATTGTACATTCGTCCTCTTTTGCTCGGACTTGGTGCACAAGTAGGGGTAAAGCCGGCTAACGAATATGTTTTTGTTGTATTTGTAACTCCGGTAGGACCTTACTTTAAGGAAGGCTTCAAGCCAACTCCGATGGTTATTCTTCGTGGTTATGACCGAGCAGCTCCTTTGGGTACAGGTACCATCAAGGTGGGAGGTAACTACGCTGCCGGTATGATTCCAACCGTAAAAGCTCACGAAGAAGGCTACTCTGCTCCATTGTTCCTTGACGCAAAAGAAAAGAAATACATTGACGAGTGCGGACCGGCTAACTTCTTCGGTATCAGAGACAATACATATATTACTCCGCTTAGTACTTCCATCCTTCCGTCCATTACAAATATGAGTCTTATGCAGCTTGCAGAAGATCTTGGCATGAAGGTAGAACGTCGTAAGGTACTTGAGGAAGAGCTTGCTACATTTGAAGAAGCCGGCGCTTGCGGTACAGCAGCTGTGATTAGTCCAATCCTTAAAATTGACGATCCGGACGAAAACAAGACTTACCAAATCTCTAAAGATGGAAAACCAGGCAAGAGATGTGAAGAACTTTATCACAAACTCCGTGGTATCCAATATGGTGACGAACCTGATACTCACAACTGGGTAACCATCGTAGAATAATCGAATATCGAATTAGGTTGTACCGACAACCTTCAATCACATAATAAGGGGCTGCGTTTCTGAAGTGCCCCCCAAAAGTTGGACGTTAAATTAAACGTTATAATTGTCTATAATGAGCTCGGTATTTTACCGGGCTCATTCCTTTTAACCTCAGTTTTATTCTTTTATTGTTATACCATTCTATA
>NZ_JBHSGO010000007.1:0-11662 GCF_042654485.1 Falsiporphyromonas endometrii
CCCCGGGCGGACGCCAATCCCCCCGGTGTTTTTCATGTCCGCCTGACGGATGAGAAAAACAATTGAATGAAATGATTAATTTTGACTCAAAGATAAACTTCAATTACACACTTTTAGGGATACTACCGTTTTTTTGATTTGGTCCATATCTCCGTATTTGTTTGTATTGTTTTCCTATAAAGGTAGAAAAGGGCATATTGAAGTCTCCTGAACACCTTATTTATGCGGATGAGCATTTCAATTTTGAAAGATAAGCTCCCCTTTTGGGATTCTAAAGTCGACTGTCCGACAAAAATACCTTCAAGATTGAGTCATAAATCAGCATTTGATCCAAGCGAATGCCTTATGAGCAAAGGGTTTGCTTAAATGGAAGGCTTTTCATTTTTTGAATGTATTGAAAGATTGGCTGTCCTATAAAACTAAGTATGATTTACGGGCTAATGCCTCAGAATAAGTAATATCGTTTGCTTAAAGAGCAATCGAGAGAGCAGTTTATATGAAATCCAAGTTTTCCGGGCTTCCAAAACTTTTATCGGATAGCAATAATTTGTTTTATACAGTCAGTTTGATTGTGTAATATAAAGTAATTATATTCCAAAATCATGTATAAGTAATTAATATACTATGGTTTAACTGAAATGACATAGATGAAATGTATGAGCTGAGCTGTTTTGACTCATTTTACCCTCGACATACATTTGAGTAGTCCTCTACTCTTCGAAAAGTGTAAACGGAAGAAGTTTCAAATACATGCATTAATGTAACCGTATTTCTAAAGATATAGCATGGTTAAATCGATGGTTTATAATGTATTATACACTAATAACTCATAAGAATATGAATACTTACAAGAAATATTGTCCGAATGTATATGTTGCTAAATGTGAAGAGAAATATCGAAAGGGAGACTTGATTACGGTTGTTACAAAATATGGCAAACAGAATGAATGCATTGTTCACAATCTGGTGGATAGAGATCGAGACGGACATTTTTATTATTCTATCACAAGAGCTGATGGTTATAATTTGCAAGAAAGAGCAAAAAGAAAGTCCAAACAATATGAGTCATGGGCTTTGGCCGCAGAGCAAAAGAGCCAAGAATATTTCTCGAGAAGTAATAGACATCATGACTTCTTAGCAATGGGAGAGCCAATTAAGGTGGGGCATCATTCGGAGAGGCGTCACAGAAAAATAATTGAGCAAAGACAAAATAATATGCAACAAAGCGTACTGCAAAGTCATAAAGCTCAATCCCATTTGCAAAAAGCAGAAGCATGGAGAAAACATCAAGAAGATATCAACCTGTCTATACCTGAAAGTCTTGACTATTACAGAGATAGATATAATAAAGCTGTCGAATATCATAGAGGATTAAAGACCGGCAAATATCCGAGAAAGCATGCATACTCCTTGTCATATGCCAAAAAAGAGGTCAATGATTTGAAGAAAAAGGTTATGTTGGCAGAAAAGTTATGGGCATAGTTGTCAGACTATAGCAATTGTCTTCGTAGAAGATGGATAATTTTGCATTGTTATGCTCTACGTCTTTATAGATGGTACGTTCTCCCTATATGATGATGTCAGCAGTTCCTTGAGCAACTCTTTGCTTGTCAGAAGATTTGAAATCATTTCCTTAATTGTTTGTAAAAGATTTATTCTGTTTATCTGATTTAGTTTGTTTCTTAAAATTAACGGCTTGGGCTTTACACACTTTTTTGGAATGGTATATCATCTTATTGTATATATCTATTAATATATCAGCATAATAAGCAAAAGTCAATTAGATATAACGATTATATATTGCATTCATATTGTCAATCTTTGGTGAATTAACTTGCCTACTCGTTATAAACTTATTAACTTCGCTAACGTTTTGAGGAACTAACACGATTGTTCAATTTATCATTAAATCATACAATCTTTTAATATTATTAATGTTATGACAAAAGATCAGCTAAAAAAATCAGGTTTTGCAACAAGAGCTATCCATGCCGGTACTCAAAAGAATGCATTTGGAGCTTTGTGTGCTCCAATCTATCAGACATCAACCTTTGTTTTTGATAGTGCTGAGCAGGGAGGCAGACGTTTTGCACTTGAGGAAGATGGCTACATATATACCCGTCTTGGCAATCCAACATGTACAATGGCAGAAGAAAAAGTTGCTATGTTAGAGGGTGGTGAAGCTTGTTGCAGCATGGCTTCCGGTATAGGGGCAATTAGCTCGGCTATCTGGGTTTTGGTTCAGAAAGGAGACCATATTGTAGCAGGAAAAACACTTTATGGATGTACCTTCTCGTATCTTGAGCATGGATTAAGTCGTTACGGAGTGGATGTAACCTTTGTAGATATGAGAGATCCTGAAAATGTTCGTAAGGCTATGCGTCCAAATACAAAACTTGTATATGTTGAGACGCCGGCCAATCCCAATATGTACATTGCAGATATCGAATCTATTGCTAAGATTGCACATAGCCAAGAGGGTGTAAGCCTAATGGTAGACAATACCTATTGTACTCCTTATATTACAAGACCTTTGGAACATGGTGCAGACATGGTGGTGCATTCAGCTACCAAATATCTCAACGGACATGGTGATGTGATTGCCGGATTTGTAGTTGGTACGAAAGAGTATATCGATCAGGTTAGACTTCTGGGTGTGAAAGACTTGACCGGAGCAAGTATGAGTCCGTTTGATGCTTGGCTAATAGCTCGAGGCATGAAAACTTTGGAGATTAGAATGGAGCGTCACTGCCAAAATGCTCAGAAAGTTGCTGAGTTTTTGGAAAAGCATCCTGCCGTTGAAAGTATTGCGTATCCCGGATTAAAGAGTTTTGCACAATATGACTTGGCAAAGAAGTATATGTCTCTTCCCGGGGCAATGATCGCGTTTGAAGTCAAGGGTGGGCGAGAAGCAGGAGTAAAACTGATGAATTCGGTGCATATGTGTGCTTTGGCAGTAAGCCTTGGTGACGCTGAAACATTGATACAACATCCCGCATCAATGACACACTCTCCATATTCTCCCGAAGAGAGAGCTGCAAGTGACATCTCTGAAGGTTTGGTAAGACTTTCTGTTGGATTAGAGAATTACGAGGATATCATTGCAGATCTTAAGCAGGCATTAGATCAACTCCTCTAAGAACATACAATAACGGGTACATAACTTCGTCGCCTCCAAGATAAACAGATGGTTACGTACAAAAGTACGCTCAATCAGTTTCATCATAGCTTCTCGTTTTGTACCCGTTCCTTTATGTTTTCTTGTCTTTCTATTTTCTTTTATTACGGTCCGATAAAAGTTAAAAAAGGCATATATTGGGTACTCAATCGCTTTATTTATGCGGTTGAGTACTTATTTTTATAAGTAATTCCCCTTAATAATAAAGCCGGCTGTCCGATAATAGTTTTATTGCTGTCCAATAAAGGTAGATAAGGGCATATTGAAATCTCGCAAACACCTTATTTATGAGGATAAGCATTTCAATTTTGAAAGATAAGCCCCCTTTTGGATTCTAAAGTAGGCTGTCCGACAAATAAATATCTGCAAGATTGAGTCATAAATAAACATTTGATCCAAGCGAATGTCTTATGGGGCGAAAGGTTTGCCTAAATGGATTGCTTTACTTTTTTTGAATGTGTTGAAAGGTTGGCTGTCCGATAAAACTAAGCGTGATTTACAGGCTAATGCCTCAGAATAAGTAATACCGTTTGATTAAATCCAAAATGTCGATAAAACATCGGAGTATCATATATATTCAAATACACAAAGCCATTTGTACTTTTATAACATCACACAAAATGGTGGGAAAATTTAGAAGATGATAATCATTTTATAGGATTCTAAAGCGATGATATATAATGTATTAAGAATAATAATTTCTAATTGATAGTCATTAGAATTTGCCATCTAACTACAAATCCAGGCTAAAGAGCAATCGAAAGAGCTGTTTATATGAAATCTAAGTTTGCCGAGCTGCCAAACTTTCATTGGGCAGCAATATCTCAATTTGAGACTCAGATTAGTATATGATGCAAGATAAGAAGCCATGTGAGAGAAAGCGTTTTTAATATCAAGGGTGTTTTCACATCTCCTAATTCGCTGAAAGACAGCCATACAAAAAACTAAGTCCAATCTATAAGCTAAGTGGACAAAGCAGATGACAGCAAATGCTTTGAGTGCAATCTCTAAAAAGGTTCTTATGAAATCCAAGATTGATGTTGTTCCAGTTAATGACAAATCAGAGTTCAATCAAACAATATGTTACCTTCGACTTTTTAGGATGCTTTATCTTTAGTAGTGTCGTAGTATAATGATGGTTAGGGTATTGAATTCTTATCTTCCAACAAATTCATATTGGCTTCAGAGATATTTTTAAGAATCTTCGAAAGCCAATCATGTGCTCAAATGTTATTTGACATAGCACTAATAAAGAGTTACCTTTGTTTAAAGGGTATTTAAAGCATAACCTGGATAATTATATTTAGAAATTGTTTTGAATTTATTGGAAAACAAAATATAGAAGTTCATAATTGAAGCTATTTGTTTTGTTGTAAGTCATTTTGGTTGTCTTCTTCTGAATATATTAAAGGGCCCTTATTCGCTTCAACATATAGCTGCAGAACTTTTTAAAAGGAAAGTAGATTGTCACAAAAAGGAAATTACGAAATATGGTCGTTCCCTATGGTCTTAATTAGGGCAAAAGAATCAAAGAACTCAAAACTTTTTTTCAGTGATGGCAAGTTAGCCGGATTGCGAATTAGGCGTAATAAGAATCCCGTTTTTAGAGAATTACAAGAGGGTGATACATGCCAGTTTAGATGTGAAGTGCGGTATGATAAAGATTCTTATGGGCATAAATACCTTCAAATAGAAACTATACTGGAGGTCGTAAAGACTGAATTTCCATCTTGGTCCATATTGAAGGAATGCTATGGTATTGTTGTCAAATCGTCAGTTTCGAATGATAGATTGGAAATCTTTAATCCGGAATATGGTTTGATTAGAACGACCAAAGATTTTGGAGGTCACGTGGAGCAAGATGATTTTGTGAGATTTCACTTGACTACACAAGTAATAAAAAACAAACTTATATATGGAGCAGTCAATTTTTTGCCATGTAGCAAAGAGGATGCTCTGATGTATTTTGAAAATAATGTGGTAGCAATCAATTATTTGGATGACGAAAAAGAGATGTTCAATTTTGCCTCTCCCGAAAAAAACTTCTATGGTGAAGTACCATTTAAGGAAACAACTTTGAGACCTATCTTAGGTGATATTTATCGTATCTACTATTGTGAATATAAATATCGCAATAAGTTTGTCAGGAAGATTGTAGACTACGAACGGATTGAGAAGGGTAGGGATGACACCACAACCGTCAGAGGTCAATTGGTAGTTAGTTTTAAAAACAAAAGACAAGCCAACAACCCTAAGGCATATCCATCTTTTGGATTTGTCAATCAAAAATACTTTATCCCCGGAATGCTTCTTAAGAGTGCTGATATTAGAGAAGATTGCTATGTGGCAGCACATATGGTACTAATAGATGGTAAATCTGTAGTTTTTGAGGTATTTCCGTTAGGCCGATAAGATTATAAGAATCTCAAGGACAACAAATGCCCAAGCAGTTAGATCTGTTTGGGCATTTGTTGTTTTGATCTCTTTCTATCAATATATGGGCTTATAAGTCGTCTACAATTGCTGTTGACTTAGAGTAAGCACTTGGTTTAGCTTCAAAAAAGTCTGTTTTGATTAGATTTGCATTCGAATACTGTGAGACCCATTTCATACTTGCAGGCTCTTCATCGTGACCATCAAAGACCGAATCAAGGTTAATCTGTCTGCACCTTAGATTTGCCAAATACATGATATAGTCATTCACCATGCGTACATTGAGACCTTCAATTTCATTTCCAATCACATATTCTCCCCATTTCATTTCCTGAGTGGCTCCCTCTTTGATCATTTCACGGAATAGCTCCTTATTGGCATTGGTAAAAAGAGAGGGCTCCTCCTTTTGAAGTTCAAGAATCATAGATCTAAAAAGCCATAGGTGAGTATTTTCATCTCTGTTGATATATCTAATCTCTTGGACAGATCCGGGCATCTTGCCATTGCGTCCAAGATTGTAGAAAAACATAAATCCCGAATAGAAATAAACCCCTTCCAAAATATAGTTTGCAACCATAGTTTTGAGAAGCTGCTCCGGGGTCTTTTCCACTTGAAATTCATTGTAAATATTGCCTATAAACTTATTCCTTGCAAGCAAATGTTGGTCATCTTTCCATTGATAAAGAATGGTTGTTCTCTCTTCCGGAGAACAGATTGTATCCAACATATAACTGTAAGACTGTGAATGAACGGCCTCTTGAAATGCCTGTATTGTCAAGCATAAGTTAACCTCATTGGCCGTAATATACTCCCCGACATAAGGAAGATTGGCCGTTTGTATACTATCAAGAAATATTAGGAACGAGATAATTTTATCATATGCATTTTTCTCATGGGACGACAAAAGTCTGTAGTCTTTTATGTCCTGACTCATATTGATCTCTTCCGGAATCCAGAAGTTGTTCATCGCCTGTCTGTACCAAGCCGAGGCCCAATCATATTTCATATTATTGAAGTCATTTAGATTGGTTGTATTGCCATTGATAAGTCTTCTCTTTTCAACCTCTATATCACCTTTTTCATTGAAAAGAGCTTTCCTTGTAAGGTTATTCATAATTAAGAAATGATTTTTAGTTTATTAAAAACAATTGTAAGAAGCTATTTGGATTGATAATAGTTTTGACTGGGCTAAGCATTGTGGTCATTGAATTGTATATTGAAAATTGGCAGCTATAAACCAGCTCTAAAATCTTTGTCAAACAATTCCAAATCGGATTCAAAACAGCTCCTAAATTTTTAAGCCGAACATGTTTCACATTCTTCTACTTCAAGTGATTTGCTTCTGACGTAGTACAATGTTTTTACTCCCTTTTCCCATGCTCGCAGATAGAGAGACAATACACCTCTAAACGTAATAGTTTGATCGATAAAAAGATTGACAGATTGTGATTGATCAAGGTGTCGTTGTCTGACTGAAGCTGCATCAATAATCCAATTCTGATCTATCTGATGAGCTGTCTTATAAAGCCAAAATGTCGTATCTGTAAGTTGTGGAGCAACTCGAGGTACAATAGATCCCTTCTTTTCTTCCAAGAAGTAACGATTCATCACAGGGTCTGTACCGGCAGTTGTCCCGGCTATAACAGAGGTGGAACTGGTCGGAGCTATAGCTAAAAGATAGCCATTTCGCATCCCATTTTTACTGACACTCTCTGCCAGTTTTTTCCATTTGGTCGATGTATAACCTCTTAGTTGAAAATATTCTCCATTTTGCCAGTCACTTCCTTCGAAGTATTCATATTTTCCTTTCTCTTCTGCAATGCTTTGAGAGGCTTCGATTGCAAAATAATTGATCTTTTCGAAAACCTTATCCATAAATTGAAGGTGTTTGTCGCTTTCCCACCTAATTCCATTTTTTGCCAGAAGATGATGATACCCACTTGCCCCAAGTCCTATTGGACGCATCTTCCTATTTGTAATCTTTGCATACGGGATAGGGTAGAAGTTGAGATCAATCACATTATCCAATGCCCTCACTACTGTGCTTATTACCTCCCTCATCTCTTTGTCGCAATCTACCTTTAGATTTCCCAAAACAAGGGAAGCCAAATTGCAAACAACAAAGTCTCCGGGGATTGTTTCATCCACCACTCGAAGACCATTCTCATCCTCCTTTATAGATATGTCTTTTGTCTCTATTGCACTTTGATTTTGGGCTATCTCGGTACAAAGATTAGAGCAATAGATTATTCCATGACTCTTGTTTGGGTTGGTTCGATTAACCGTATCACGATTGAAGATGAAAGGTGTACCGGTCTCTACAGCCGATTTTATTATAAGCCTAACAAGTTCCTTTACTTTGATTGAGCGTTTAGAAATTCTATTGTCATTGAGACAATCTCTGTATCTTGATTCCCATTCTTCGCCCCAAAAGTCTTCAAGACAATATCCTTTGGCTGTCTCGATTTCATGCGGACACATCATATACCAATCGGCATCAATATCTTCTTTGGCCAATTTCCAAAACAAATCCGGAATACAAACACCCGGGAAAACGTCGTGGGCTTTCATTCGATCATCGCCATTGTTGGTACGAATCTGTAAAAATTCAGGCATATCCTTGTGCCAAATATCAAGATAAATGGCAACCGACCCCTGCCTAACACCAAGTTGATCTACAGCCACAGCAGTATCGTTGCAAAGTTTAATCCATTTTAATACGCCACCGGCAACTCCCTTAAATCCTCTAATATCACTTCCTACTGCTCTGATTTTACCCATATAGATTCCCATGCCACCACCAAACTTGGAAACTTGAGCAAAATTGTTGATGGTCCTATAAATTCCTATCAAACTATCAGGCATCACATCTTCAAAGCAACTTGAGAGTTGGCTCAAGGGTTTTCTGGCATTGGCCATTGTTGGCGTCGCCATAGTTACCTTAAGTTTCGAAAGAATATCATAGATCTTTTTGGCCCAAAAGATTTTATTATCACCTTCCGGAATGGCGAGATGCATGGCAATACCCATAAACATTTCTTGAGGACGTTCGAGGATCTGATGATTGTGATCGCAAATGAGGTACCTTTTACTCAGAAGATGAAGACTTGAGTAGGTGAGAAGATAATTCCTTGTATGTTTCATATACTTGTACAGTTCATTTACCTCCTCAAATGTGTAATTATCAAGCATATATCTACCATACAGGTTGTTCTCACAAAGCCACTCTAATTTGTCATACCAGCAAGAAAATCCCAAGTCTTTTTCATGACGTTGTATTCCACGTTCAATTTTAAGTAAAAGAAGACGAGATGAGATAAACTCCCAATTTGGTGCCTCAGGAGTTATAAGTTCCACTGAAGCCTTTATAAGTGTATCAAGAATATTGATACTCTCTTTGTAAAAAGATCTGAATTTTGCAAGCAGAAGTTCCATGCTATAGATGCTCTCTCTAAATACGCTTTGTACATCTTCTAAAAGTTCTATAACCTCTTCATCTGTCACATACTGTCTAAAAGATTCGATTACCTTACGATATTCGCTTCTCTTATCCCTATATAAGATATAAGCTTTAGCAACTTTGTAGTGACCTAATTTCATCAGTTCGGTCTCTACCATATCTTGTATCTCTTCGACAGTAATGGTCTCTTTTCCATTAAGTTGAACCGATATATTGTTGCAAATAAGATTAATCTGATCAAGCTCAATCTCTTCCGAGCAGGCGATAAATGCTTTTCGTACAGCTTGTTTGACCTTTTCAAAAGTAAACACTTCCTGCCGAAGATCACGCTTTATTATTTTCATATTGAATGAATTAAATGGTTTTATCAAAAATATTGAAGGTGAATAAACAATCTTCCTCTTTATGTCCAATGTAGTCCCTTGGGAGTAGAAACGCTCCTTTCGTACATTGTTTTGTTAAGACATACTCTTAGTATAACAATGGAAAGTAGTACAATGTTTCACTTATAAGAGAGTCCGTGAAGACAATACATTATCATTGCGATTTATAGTCCTAAAGTAATATCCTAAGAGACAATAATATGCTCAACATTTATACAATATACCAGGTGTTTCGCTTCGACTCCAAAATTAAGAAGCTGAATGTTTTTATACAAGTTTTGTAATAAGAATTTTAGTTTAAAGTTAGGTTGTTATAACGTTCAATTTGCTTTTCTTTCGAGATGTCTACTAAGGGAAAAAATTGTCTGATAGGAGCTTTACCTCATAAATAAAAGACAGAACACACCTATAAATCGGATCTTATTATACAAATAATGTAAATTTATTTAATGGTTTCCGTACCTAAAAAACAGCCTGTTCATGCCTTGAAAAAGGCTGTTTCTCTCATAAAATCCGAACGGGAGTCCAATAATTGTCTCGGCGATATGTTAAATTATATATAAGTCTTTTCGCAAATGGTCTTTCGGCGAGAGAAAAACAGCTTTGGGGCGGCCTTTTTTGTAAGGTCGCGCGAGATGCAATCCATTCTCGCGCTACTTTGAAAGTAACCTCGCGCGAGGTTGCACCTGAAGCAGCGCGACTTCGCATGTCAAGGTCGCGCGAGATCGGATCGAAAGTCGCGCGAGAACAGATTGCATCTCGCGCGAGCTTATTTGTTAAAATAGCGCATAAATAAAGCCTGTTTCGTACTATAAAAACAGGCAAAGCAGGTAAGAAGGTCAGAGACCCCTAACCCCGGAAGTTGTGATTTTGAAGTTGAATAATGGTTGATTGAGCCGCTTTTTGAGTACCAATCAGAATAACAGTATTTAACAAATAAAGCCCTCTTAAGACGAGCTTCACAGCCCATTGGGAAAGTATCTTCCAAAGATTGAATTTGACAGATTTGAAGGCACTGATTTGCATTGGTTTGACAAGACATATCTCACCCGCCTGAGGGAATAATCCGCCAAGCGAAACAATCATCGAAAGTATGGTAAGAAGTATGCTTATCTCCATGGTACATCTTTTTACTCTGAGCCAAGATACCAAAAATCTGTTTCTTTTGCAACGACACCCCTCTTACAGCAAGTCATCCGACCTTCAATCGGACTGTATCTCCCTTCTTATTTGACAGGATTGACAGTTGGAACACATTAAAGTACATATAGGATATATTATGTATGATTTGAGCGATAATACTGTCAAAATGTCATAAAATCACATTGGTACTTAGTTTGAACTATACAGGGTATATGAACATTGACAATTATACCATCAAATCGCAGGAGACTCTGCAGCAGGCTGTGGAGTTGTGCCGCGGGCATGTGCATCAGGAGATTACCCCTTTGCATTTGCTTCTTGCCACGATCGATCGTGGCGAGAGCTTGATCGGATTTGTCTTTCCGAAGATAGGATTACAGGTCAATCTGATCAAGAATCAAGTAAAACAGGCCCTTGAAAAGCTACCCCGTGTGCAGGGTGGTGAGCCGTACTTTGGCCGAGAGATGAATTCTGTTTTGACCAAAGCCGAAAACATCGCCCACGACATGCAGGATCAATATGTTGCTGTCGAGCATTTGCTTTTGGCTTTGTTGGATGTTGACAGTGAAGCCTCCCGTATCCTCAAAGACAATGGGGCAACGATGAAAGCCATGAAGGCAGCCGTGGCCGAACTTCGTCAGGGAAGTAAAGTAACCGGCCGGTCGGCAGAAGATACCTACAGGACTCTTGAGAAATATGCCGTCGACCTTTGTGCAAGGGCAAGAGACGGCAAGCTGGATCCTGTTATTGGAAGGGACGAAGAGATTAGAAGAGTACTGCAGATACTTTCCCGTCGAACCAAAAACAACCCGATACTCATTGGTGAACCCGGTGTCGGCAAGACGGCCATCGTGGAAGGTTTGGCACATCGAATCATTCGAGGCGACGTACCCGAAAACCTGAAGAACAAGAGACTCTACAGTTTGGATATGGGGGCCTTGATCGCCGGAGCCAAATACAAGGGAGAATTCGAAGAACGACTCAAGTCGGTTGTTTCTGAAGTTTCCAAAAGCGAAGGCGAAATCATCTTATTCATAGACGAGATACACACCCTGGTGGGAGCGG
>NZ_JBHSGO010000008.1:0-1579 GCF_042654485.1 Falsiporphyromonas endometrii
CGCGAGATGCAATCCATTCTCGCGCTACTTTGAAAGTAACCTCGCGCGAGGTTGCACCTGAAGCAGCGCGACTTCGCATGTCAAGGTCGCGCGAGATCGGATCGAAAGTCGCGCGAGAACAGATTGCGTCTCGCGCGAGCTTATTTGTTAAAATAGCGCATAAATAAAGCCTGCTTCGTACTATAAAAACAGGCAAAGCAGGTAAGAAGGTCAGAGACCCCTAACCCCGGAAGTTGTGATTTTGAAGTTGAATAATGGTTGATTGAGCCACTTTTTGAGTACCAATCAGAATAACAGTATTTAACAAATAAAGCCCTCTTAAGACGAGCTTCACAGCCCATTGGGAAAGTATCTTCCGAAGATTGAATTTGACAGATTTGAAGGCCCTGATTTGCATTGGTTTGACAAGACATATCTCACCCGCCTGAGGGAATAATCCGCCAAGCGAAACAATCATCGAAAGTATGGTAAGTAGTATGCTTATCTCCATGGTACATCTTTTTACTCTGAGCCAAGATACCAAAAATCTGTTTCTTTTGCAACGACACCCCTCTTACAGCAAGTCATCCGACCTTCAATCGGACTGTATCTCCCTTCTTATTTGACAGGATTGACAGTTGGAACACATTAAAGCGGATACAGGATGTATTATGTATGATTTGAGCGATAATACTGTCAAAATGTCATAAAATCACATTGGTACTTAGTTTGAACTATACAGGGTATATGAACATTGACAATTATACCATCAAATCGCAGGAGACTCTGCAGCAGGCTGTGGAGTTGTGCCGCGGGCATGTGCATCAGGAGATTACCCCTTTGCATTTGCTTCTTGCCACGATCGATCGTGGCGAGAGCTTGATCGGATTTGTCTTTCCGAAGATAGGATTACAGGTCCATCTGATCAAGAATCAAGTAAAACAGGCCCTTGAAAAGCTACCCCGTGTGCAGGGTGGTGAGCCGTACTTTGGTCGAGAGATGAATTCTGTTTTGACCAAAGCCGAAAACATCGCCCACGACATGCAGGATCAATATGTTGCTGTCGAGCATTTGCTTTTGGCTTTGTTGGATGTTGACAGTGAAGCCTCCCGTATCCTCAAAGACAATGGGGCAACGATGAAAGCCATGAAGGCAGCCGTGGCCGAACTTCGTCAGGGAAGCAAGGTAACCGGCCGGTCGGCAGAAGATACCTACAGGACTCTTGAGAAATATGCCGTCGACCTTTGTGCAAGGGCAAGAGACGGCAAGCTGGATCCTGTTATCGGAAGGGACGAAGAGATTAGAAGAGTACTGCAGATACTTTCCCGTCGAACCAAAAACAACCCGATACTCATTGGTGAACCCGGTGTCGGCAAGACGGCCATCGTGGAAGGTTTGGCACATCGAATCATTCGAGGCGACGTACCCGAAAACCTAAAGAACAAGAAACTCTATAGTTTGGATATGGGGGCTTTGATCGCCGGAGCCAAATACAAGGGAGAATTCGAAGAACGACTCAAGTCGGTTGTTTCTGAAGTTTCCAAAAGCGAAGGCGAAATCATCTTATTCATAGACGAGATACACACCCTGGTGGGAGCGG
>NZ_JBHSGO010000009.1:0-648 GCF_042654485.1 Falsiporphyromonas endometrii
AAGCACGAAGCCGGCCTCAAGATAAGATCTCATTAAGGGTGGTTACAGACGATGACCTTGATAGGCTACAGGTGTAAAGGCAGTAATGTCAAAGCCGAGTAGTACTAATAGCCCGAGGATTTATCCAAAGATTGATATCTAGAGTGATTATATGATATTGCGAGATTCGTAAATAAGTTGACATATTCAGGCGGTTATAGCATTGGGGATCCACCTCTAACCATTCCGAACAGAGCAGTTAAGCCCAATAACGCCGATGGTACTTCGTAACAGTGGGAGAGTAGGTAGCCGCCGTTTTATAACCGAAGAGAGGGAGTCTTGGACAGCAGTGTCCTCGACTCCCTCTCTCTTTTTGTGCATATCATTGTACATATCATTTCTATGTATAAAATAGGCTTAAGGATAATGACTGATGGTGGTCATATCTTTACGCTTCTTTCTTTCTGAATTAAGTGACATGGCATTCGTTCGCTCTTAGCCTTTTCTCTCGTTGTTCTGTTGTCTTCCTTTGCATACCGTCTTTACGGTAGTATCCCAAAAAGTGTGTAAAGGAGGTTTATCTTTGAGTCAAAATTAATCATTTCATTTCATTGTTTTGTTCATCCGTCAGGCGGACATGAAAAACACCGGGGGGATTGGCGTCCGCCC
>NZ_JBHSGO010000010.1:0-503 GCF_042654485.1 Falsiporphyromonas endometrii
CAGCCCCCGAAGAGGACCTTCCAAATTCGATCAATCCGGCCGAAAGATTCCCTATCTTCCTGTGAAGATACGTTGCATTCAAAGCTACAAGCCCAATCAGGTAGAGTGCCGAATCCACGGAGGGTAAGGCAGCTTTGTAGGAAACTGCTTTCTTGATCTGTCTGTTAAAACGTTCCACCCAATTGGTGCTGTAAATAAACGGTCTGACCTCGGGAGCATAATCCAGATAGGTGAAATAGAACGGAAGCCTCGGACTTTCTCTGAATTTCAAAAGAAAAGGATAACTCCTGCCCCATCTTGCACAAAACGCTTTCATTCGTTCCACCCCTTCTCGAGAACTCCTTACAGAAGATTCCATACTGAATACCTCTTTCAATTCCGATGAGAACAGAGCCTTGTCCCGTGGTCTCACTTTACTTTGCAACTCCCGTTTCTTGTGAACGGTACACAGTTGGACCGACACCCCCTTAAAACATTCCGAAGCCACCTCCTCTATTCCGCAC
>NZ_JBHSGO010000011.1:0-16064 GCF_042654485.1 Falsiporphyromonas endometrii
CCCGGGCGGACGCCAATCCCCCCGGTGTTTTTCATGCCCGCCTGACGGATGAACAAAACAATGAATTGAAATGATTAATTTTGACTCAAAGATAAACCTCCTTTACACACTTTTTGGGATACTACCAACTTATTTTTGCAGAACCCTCTCTATACTTAGAAAACTCTGAATTATTCTCTCTTTGCAAGGTATTGTAGAAGATCATCTCATAATTATTATGAAACTCAAGATTGTTGATGTTCTATTCTTTTTCGTCGGATAGCGCTAATTATGAATTAAAGTTGTTATAACATTTCCTTCAACGGNTTGTTATAACATTTCCTTCAACGGCAAATCCGGCCTTAATATCGTAGTTTTGCGTTTTTCTTTTTGCAAAGTCACTAAATCAGCCTATAAATATGTTTTAAGAATATTTCGTGCTATATCCTTAGTATTTTCAACAGACTTTATATGTCTAATGTTGAAGTTGTAATGAGAACTGGTTTTGTTTTTTTGTAAAGACGTAAAATGTATGTCATGACTTTTGTGAGAGAATAAAACGAATGCAATTATAACTGGTAAAGAAAATTTTGTTGTAGCTATCTTTTATTATCCAATATTATTTGAAACTTAAGTCTTTTACAGCTCCTGTATGAGATCGTTTACCTTATCCTCTTCTGTGGCCCAAGAAGTTATAAGTCTGATAGCTGATCTTTTTTTATCTATTTTTTGCCAGATATAAAAATCAAACTTTTTAAGTAGCTCCTCTATCTTCTGATTGTCCATGATTGGAAATATTTGGTTGGTTACAGTGTCTGAGAGGAGAGGATATCCTTTTTTCAACAAAGCATTTTTGAGTTGCATTGACAGATTGTTGGCGTGCTTTGCCAACTTAAAATACAGATTGTCTTTTAGGAGCTCTTCAAATTGTATGCCCAAGATTCTACCTTTGGCCATTAATGCACCTCTTTGTTTGATTGAATATTCAAATTCTTCATTGACCTTCTCTGTATTTATTACAATAGCTTCTCCAAGTAGAGCCCCATTTTTAGTTCCACCAATATAGAATACATCTGTCAACCGAGCTATATCTTCGATATTGATGTCATTGCCTTCAGCTGTGAGGGCATGACCAAGTCTTGCTCCATCCATATAGAGGTATAAGTCATTCTCCCTGCAATAATCAGATAGCTTTTTCAATTCATCTTTGTAATATATTGTTCCCACTTCTGTTGGGTTGGATATGTATATAAGTCCCGGTTTTTCTGAATGTGGAAAGTTATTTCCAATCTCATTAATCAGTGAGTCAATAGCTTGTACAGTCAGCTTCCCGTTGTCGCTTTTGATGCTGTGTATTTTATGTCCTGTCGCTTCAATGGCTGCTGTTTCGTTTTGTAGGATATGCCCACATTCGCAAGATATGACACTCTGATAGCTTCTGAGCAGTGAAGAAATAACGAGCAGGTTGCTTAGTGTCCCTCCCGCAATGAAATGGATTTTTGCCTCTTGATTTTTGATGAGGGATCTAATCATTTCCTTTGCCTTTGTACTATGGCTGTCGAGCCCATATCCGGCTTCTTGTTGAAAGTTTGAACGAGCGAGTGCCTCCAATATATTTGGATGACATCCCTCGGAATAATCATTTTTGAAAGAATATCTTGCCATCATATTCTGTATTTGTTTTTTTACTACTTTTACCAAAGATAATACATTAACTAATCAAATTGTAACTATGAAATTAAACAAATCTATTATCGGATTATTTTTATTTGCCTCGTGTTTAACCGTGGGCGCTCAAGAAAAATTCGATCTTAAACTTGGTCTAAAGTCTAAGGTGACACAGACGGAAGAGTCGTCCAAGTCAAATGTGATATCTATCAATGCCATGGGGCAGGAAATGAAGATGATATCTATAGAGCAAAGCAATCGAATGATTTCGTATAAACCTTTGGCCGATGGCAATATAGAAGTGACTTCATCTATTATGAGCATGAAGATGACACAAGATGCTTCATCAATGGGTCAGGGTGTTATGATTATCTCTTCTGAAGATCAGGAAAATGACAATAATAAGATGCTCAAAGCTCTTGTAAAGCATCCAATCAAATATGTAATTACTCCGGCCGGTGATATTGTGAAAGCTCCCGATGTGACAGAATACTATAAGGCGGTAAAAAAGGTATTGGGAAGTTCTCTAAGTGCTAAGATTTTTGTTGAAAAGATGGTTAGTCTTGATGCTCAATTTTATCCGACTACGCAGATTGCAGTAGGAGAATCCTGGACGCCTTCAGAATCTAAAAATTGCGAAGTCGTTTGTGATGGTAAGACATATACCAAAAAGACAGAAGCTAATCTTACCTATACGCTCAAAGAGGCAACTCAAGACAAATTTGTGGTGCTTGTTAATAAGAAGATAAAAGAGGACCTACAAGGTGTACCTCTTATGGGAACTGCTTCAGAGGAGATTGTTGTTAATCGCAGTACAGGTCTAATTGAGTCTGTTACTTCTAAGGAAGAGGCAAAAGGTAATGCACAAGGAGCTTCTTTTGTACTCACTGGTGGTGGATCAAGTTTGTACAAGACAAAATAATTAGAAAACAGTAAGTTTTAATTCTTATTTAAGGAGGGCCTCTTTACAGGCTCTCCTTTTTTATGGATTGAGCAGTGTGAAGAGTTTGTAATTTTTACAAAATAAGCTCCTCTGATCAAAAAGCGAGGGTGAGGGTATTGCAGGAGCATCTGTACGAGTTATTAGGAGTATTTCTCAATCTTTTTCGGTATGGTTGAACAAACCATAGAATTCTATGTAGTATATCAAGGCTATTCGCACCATGGTTACCTATCCGGAAAAGCTCCAAGAGCGGGTAAGTCTTTTCATCATAATCGTCAAGAGTAGATTGGCAATGAGCGTTACCATATTTATATTTTGATGTATTTAATGTCCGATAAAAGTTGAAAAGAGCATTTTAGAGTATTTCAATTGCTTTATTTATACGGTTGAGTTTTTTTGAATAGTATGCCCCACTTTCAAAGACTAAAGCCGGCTGTCTTGACTGATAAAAGGGTCTCAATTTGAGATTTAGATTAACTTCTACAATATTAGAAGCCTTGTGTGAGAAAGCGTTTTTAATATCAAGCAGAGTTTCCCGTCTCCTTATCTGCTGAAAGGACAGCTGTCCGACAAAAACTAAGCACATGAACAAGCTAAGAGGACAAAACAGATGGTAGTATATGGACAAATATGGAGCATTAAAGTCATAAAAAAGCCGAAAAGTAAGAATCAAAGTTCTCACCTCTCGGCATCTGACAATAACAGAACAACCTGCTAAGGTCTATTCACTATTTCTCGGGAATCATTATATAAGCTATTCCTTTTTCCAATTTGTGAATTTTATCTCCCAGCCCATGCTTCTTAAGATCTTCCACTGACTGCCTGACACAAACATCACCTGCCAAACCGGCAACATCAATATGATCAGCATCCAAAAGAATTTGTGGCACATCCTTTTCAAAAGAACTATATTCATCCTTATCTTCTTGTGTAGCCTTCTCCAAAAATGTTACAGGGATATGTTTAGATACTGCTTTTATTCGATCCATCAAAAGAGGATAAATAGCAGCTCCATTGCTATACTTAAGACAATGTACAGGCCAAAAGCCGCCATTCTCTTGAAAGCTACAATGTTTCAAAGGATGTTGATCCAATGTAACAACAAGATGATCATACTCATTATAATGCTGACCTATATATTCAGAAAGCCAATCCATTGCTTCAGAGGCATTAGGGACGGGTAGACTTCCGGAGATAAAATCAATTTGTGGATCAACGATAAGAATTACTTTTGACATAATAAGGAAGGAATCTAATGGTTGTTAAAAAAGTTGTCTTTAAGTTGTATGAACGCTGTCACACAACTCAAAAACAACTTGTAAACCTCATTCATTCTATTTCAAACAATAGAGAAAGAGTTTATTATAGTTCAATATCAATATCGTGAGCTTCATTCCATGGCAATCCTTGCTTTGCCACCTCCTGCATAAAAGGATCGGGATCAAATTGTTCAACATTATAAACACCCGGTTTTTTCCACAATCCTCGCATAAACATCAGGGCTCCCGTTGTTGCCGGCACACCTGTGGTATAGCTTACACCTTGAGCACCGGTCTCCTTATAAGCAGCTTCATGACTGCAATTGTTCCAGATATAGTAAGTTTTCTCCTTACCATCCTTAACACCTCTTATACGACATCCAATAGATGTTTCTCCGGTATAGTTTTCTCCAAGCTCTCCCGGATCAGGTAACACAGCCTTTAGGAACTGGATTGGAATAATCTCCATTCCATTATATACAACAGGGTCAATACGAGTCATTCCAACATTTTGCAATACTCTTAGGTGAGTCAAGTACTCTTGACCAAATGTCATCCAGAATCTTGCTCTCTTGATGGTTGGGTAATGCTTTACCAAACTTTCCAATTCTTCATGATACATCAAGTAAGACTCTCTGGCACCTACCGAAGGATAGTTGAGTGTTTTATGTACAGACAATGGATCTGTCTCATGCCAAGCTCCATTTTCCCAGTATTTACCTCTTTGAGTAATCTCTCGAATATTAATTTCCGGATTGAAGTTTGTAGCAAAAGCCTTATGATGATCACCTCCATTGCAATCTACAATATCCAAATAATGGATTTCATCGAAATGATGCTTTGCAGCATAAGCAGTATAGACACTTGTACATCCCGGGTCAAAACCACAGCCCAATATAGCTGTCAAACCGGCCTCTTTGAAACGATCATGGTAAGCCCATTGCCAACTGTATTGATACTTAGCTTCATCTTTTGGCTCATAATTAGCTGTATCAAGATAATTGACACCACACTTTAGACAAGCTTCCATTATAGTAAGATCTTGGTATGGAAGAGCTACATTGATCACCAACTCAGGCTTAAAGCTTTCGAAAAGTTTGCAAAGTTCGTCTACATTATCAGCATCTACAGAAGCTGTCCGAATCTTTACATTTTTGATATCTGCAGCAATTTTATCACATTTGCTTTTAGTGCGACTAGCAAGCATAATCTCATCAAACTCACTCGCATTCATTGCTACTTTCTTCGCTACAACAGTACCGACACCTCCGGCACCTATAATAAGGACTTTTCCCATTCTGATCTTTATTTTATTTGATAATTCTCTATAAAGTTATTAAATAACAACCGCTTCCCAAATTCACATAATCAAAAAGCTGTCTCGAAGTAATGTTGCGAACGGTAACACTCTTGTCCAACACATTTATCTTACCAACAGTAAAAAAATGCTTCAACCAATTCGAAGCTAATTGTGATCCCCTTCATTCCATTCAATAAATTCAAAACACCCTCTGACATTCACAAAGATAAGTTGTATCTACGAATGACACAAAGAGTTGATTATCTATTAAACAAAAAAACATTATAGTATGATTAAAAGGAAGGGCCTTCGGTGTTTTGCAAACACAAAACTCCTTCCATGAAGCACTTTATAACCTTTTAGAACAGCCTCATTTTATGGGCTGACTATAAGTCTCTCGCAAAGGAACATCAACACAAATTTTCTATTTCATCATCATAGACTATCGACCTCCTTCTAAATGACCTATGTGCTATCCTTAAAATCAAATAAAGCCCTCTTCAAGTTAAATGGCTCGAAAAGGGCTTTATTAATTAATTATTCAAAATAATTAGTGTCCTCTAAACCACCTTCTATTTCCTACTTCTCGCATATCTCCTCTGCCGGCACCTTTGGAAAAGCTGTTAAATCTGAATATGAAGTGCAATATACCATATCTAACCACAGTGTTTGTTCTTTGGTGTGTTACAGTAAGAGGAGTAGAAGTATTGTTATTAGAAATACCTGAATTTAATATATCGTACACCTTAAATCTAAGTGTTGCTGCCTTGTTTTTGAGGAAACTATAAGAGGCAAACATATCCCAGTTCCATGCTTTGTTGCCAAATCCGGGCTTATATCCATTTGTTGTTTTCCAACTAAGTGTACTACCAATACTGATACCCCAAGGCAGATTAAAAGTAATTTCATGATCTGTCCTATAATGTCTGATATTAGCAGTCTCACTATCTGAAGTAGAATTTTGGAAATGATCCAAATCATAGGTCTCGGTAATGGATGTATACAACCAATCATTTTGATAGACAAACGACAAACGATTAGACATATTCACCGTATTAGATATATTCTTCTCCCCATTAATATACCCGGGAATCCTCATGTACGCACCTCCAGAAGCCAACCTCATTGATAAGTTATGGCCAAATAGCGGCATTGTAAATGATGCGTTGGCATGAATAAAGGCATTACCCGAAGCATTCCTATATTTAATTGTACGTTTACCGGTGTTGATATCATACAAGGCATCCGAAACAATAGCATCTTTTGTAATATTACCAAATACCATTGCTTGAAGTGAAGACCTATATTTCTCAAAATAGGTTTGGTATCTGGCAAATACATCATGACTGAAAGAAGGCTTAAGGTTTGGATTTCCTAATACTTCAAGCAAAGGATTTGTTTTATCAGGAAGTGGCATAAGCTGATCAATATTGGGCTGTTGCGAACGACCTCTATACTGTATCCTTAAAGATGTCTGTTTGTTAGGTCTATAACGAAAAGCAAATGTGGGTGCAAAATTGACAGAATGTATCGTAGTGTCTTGATGCTCATAGTCAGCCGAATCTCCTATATATCGTTTAGACTTTAGCATGGCAGGATCGACCGTAAAACCAAGAGTCACATCCATATTCTTGAGAAGGTATTTGACATTTGCACCCATATTAAAAGAGTAGAAATCATTGGTATACTTGCCCCCTTCATCATTTTCTATCCATTCATTTTTTGCTACTTCGCTATAATTCTTTCGATTGTTGGTCTGTCTTCTATACCGAGTATTGACCAAAGCCTGCATGAAGAATCTTCCTCCTAACGGCTCTACCCATGATGCCCATAGTCGAGTACCAAGTCTGCTAAAATCACTTTCTTGCTTACTTAAGTAGCTATCTTCATTAATATTGCGATGGTATATCATATCGGCATCATTCGAATTATAATCAAACTTAGCTGAGAGACTTAATGTACGGCCATCTGTATTGAGGTGCCTACTAAAATCAATGCGATGATCCGTTGTCCAATTTTTAGAGGTCTCATACATTCCATAATCCCCCTTATTAATCATACTCTCATCTTTGAGATTGATATTCTCAAAAGTTTCAGAAAAAGTTCTGTTCTTCTTTCCAAATCGAAGAGAAGGACTATAAATTATCTCCGTTAACTTATCCGGAGTCCACACAAATCGCATATCTGTACCTGCGTTGTGACTATACACCTGGTCATAAGAAAGATTATCTTGTCTTGTCATCTCACCATTAGGAAGAAAGTTGATGATAGCATTGGTCGTTTCAACATATTGATCTGAATAGCCATATCTGCCATTACCATTCATATCCCATATATCGTTGAGGTTGGTAGCCGCATTTGCTCCCACAATCCATGATTTTGTGACACCTGCTCTAGGGTTAGTATTCGGAATAGCTCCGGCTACATCAGAGCCTCTTGAGCCCCTTCCTCTTCCACCTACTCCGGCAAATCTTCCTTGAGACATATCTACACCAAGATCAGAAAAGCCCAAATTGTTGGTATTATTACCTCCACCGACAATCGTATACTGACTTTTACCCTTAAACTGATTCACAATAGCATTGGTTTCATAGCGGTTATTATCGTTCTTAATACCTCGTCCTAATCCTCCGTAAGCATTACCAAAAATTCCTTGACGCATATCCTTTTTGACTTGGATATTAATAACGGTCTCCTCTTCCCCATCATCAAATCCACTCATCCTGGCCATATCACTTAATCGATCAAGGACTTGGAGTTTGTCAATCATATTAGTAGGTAGATGCTTACCAGCCATCTTTGGATCTCCTGAGAAAAACTCTTGTCCATCAATCATAATCTTGGAAATCTCCTTACCATTAATCGTGATCTTCCCAGATTCACTTACGGTAGCTCCCGGTATTTTTTTGATCAAATCTTCCAACACATCCCCCTCTTGCATTCCAAAGTTGGCTGCACTAAATTCCAATGTATCGCCTTTTACCTTCATATCTGCTGCTGCAGCTTTGACTGTAACCCCCTCCAGTTGTCTAACATTTTCTTTTAGAGTGATCTTTCCCAGATTGATGGTTTTGTTTTTACCTTCAACCTTTAGATCTTGTACAGAAGTAAGATAACCAATAAAAGACAATTCAAGTTTATAAGTACCAGCTTTCACTCTTTGTATTCTGAAATGTCCTTTGGCATCAGTTGCCGCTCCCTGTTTTGTTTTGCCCTGTATAAGTTGAGCGTTTGCTCCAATGACAGGTATCCCATTTTCGTCTACAACAGTTGCAGTGACATTGTACGACGAGAGATTTTGAGCAATTAGCCTACTGACGGTGCATGGAAGCACACAAAATGCTATTAGCAATACAAATGCAATTCTTACGTGTTTCATATATTTTCTAACCGGTTTATAAGTCTCATAATTATTTACAGAAATGATAATCATTGATTGCACATACAATAAATCAGGATAATTATTCTTTTATGAATAACACTACACTAATGCAACCCATCCATTATTGTATAGTCAAATTCGTTTTCGGATAAGTAGACAATCAAATATCCAAGTGTTGACAGCCACAAAATACCTCAATACAATTGGCTATATGATGAAATAAAAGAGGTGATGTTTAAGCAAAAAGAGGCATAAAAATAATTTGATTGGAATTAGTTCCCATAAAAATGGCCAATATATTTATTTTCAACAATATACAGGCTAAAAAAACAAGAAAAGATATTTGCAATTATTACATGGTTGTATGAAAAAGTTTATCATATTGAATGCCTAAAAAACATCTTGAGAAAAAACAGCAACATTGGGATCATCTAAAGTCATAAATTACACATTATCATAGATCAGACTACTCTATTTCAACAAACACCATCTCAGCAAGTGCAAAGATAGTTTAGAAAAGAGCACAAGTCAACCTTATTTACCGATTGATTACAGCTAAAACAATCAATCTGACATTCATATATCAATATTTGATTGAGCCAAAATAAGTGGCAAAACATACTCTTCACAATCTCGTTTAAGCACGAAATAAGATGAAGAAATAAAAATAACTACCTCTGCCTATCAAGCCACTCCAAAATTATCCTCAAGACTTCTTGATTGATAGTTTCATCTATCTGAACATATTCCAACGGAGATCCGGATTTAGCTTTTTGAAAAAGGTGATTAAGTCCGGGGAGAGTGATTACGTTGTACCTTTTGTTTGGAGCATTGAGCAATGACTTCATTGCCGATGCATTTTGAGATGCGACTATCTGCCTGTCCAACTCTCCATAGATGGCAAGTGTTGGCGGCAGACTGTTTTTGGCTTTGCTGTTTGTGACATTTAAAGGGATGCTCGGATCATAACCCAGGTAAAATTTCATCCATGGATTACTGAGTTGATTTACCCACAAATTGATCAAAGTTTCCTTGCCGACTTCATTTAGCTCTTCACGAGAGAGTAGTCTCTCATAATTATCTTCACAAAACAAGCGTATATTCTTAGCAAGTTCTTTATCCTTCGAAGTTATAACCACATTGAACAACTCCTTAAGGGCATCTATTTTATCTTCTGTAAGGGGAGCATCTTTGATACTTTCTTTAACTGCAGCCATTTGAGCAATCATCACATCTCTTCCAGTAACAGAAGGAGCAGCAAGTAGAATCATTCCATCAATATTCTTGCCTATCTGAGCAACAAGCGGAGCCACCATAGCTCCCTCTCCATGAGCAATAAGAAATACTCGTTTGGACTTAGGTTTGAAGTCCTTTTTCATATAATTAACTTCACAATCAACATCTTCAGCAAAATCAAACGTGGTGACATGAGTAAAATCACCACCCGTATTACCTATTCCTCGTCCATCACAACGCAATACCGTATATCCATTTCTGGTCAGCCAATCAGCCAATACAGCAAAAGGCTTATGATAAGCAATGGTTGCATCGCGGTCCTCTTGATTGACTCCCGATATTAGAATGATTGTCCCCTTAGATTTCTTCTTTGGAATTGTAACTACACCACTTATATTGAAATCTCCAAATGTTTGACGTATAGATACCTCTTTAACTTTGTATGGGTATGGAGGCTCAGGAGTTTGAGGCCTTTTGATCTTATAACCATCTTCTCCCATCTCCAAATTAAGAGGAAAACTTGATGAAGATTGCTTAAAAACTCCTTCTATCACATGTCCCTTTAAAGTCCCATCGAAAGAGATTTCAAGCTCATTGCTTACAAAATGCAATCTACTTTTATCCATCATAACCGTATCAAGAGGAATATCATAAGCACCCTGATCCGGGCTATCCATCTTGCCGATCCATACTTTCTTCCTATTTCTCTGCATTTTTACAATAATACCAAGAGACTGATTGCCAATATAAAGTCTTCCACTAAAGATCAAACTCTTGCGCTTGCTCGTCATCTCACTTGTCGATGTATCGGCTTGAGCAGTAAAAGGCTTACAAAAAGAAGAAATAAGAGATATAAATAAAAACGGTATAAGGATATATTTTTTGACTGATACGATATTCATACATCTAAAAAGTTACAAGAGAGTTCATCCGGATGAATGATAATACTGACACGCAGTAAAAAGCATCTCAACCTTTGTTCTAACTATAATCAAGACACAAAATCAAGTTATTTGACACAATGAATAAACCCAAAGCATTATAAGGGGTTAGAAAAGCAAACTCCTTTTAGAAAGAGTTTGGGTTGATTTTGTATGGTCAAAGCCCAACAAAGATACTGTTTTATGCAAATGGAAATATCAGAAATCAAATTAAATATGATAAACTCTTCCTTATATCACCAATTAGTTTTTCCAATGGCACTTCAAGATCTCGGGACTGCCGGAAAAGAATTTCTCGTATAGACAGAAAAGACTCATCTGTTTCAGAAAGCATAAGTCCGAATTGATAAGCCAACCTCAATGCCTCGATATTGTAATGCTCTCCAAAGCTAAGATAGATACCGCGAGAGAGCAATTGATCAGCCAATTCTCGACCTTTGCGATAACCATGAACAATCCAAGGGGTTTTGGGTACAATATTTTTATGAAGTTTTAGTATCTCATTCCATCCCCCTACAATATGCCAGACAATAGGTTTGCCATACATCTCACCAATTTCGATTTGTCTTATAACTACTTTTTGTTGCTCAGAGAAATTTAAGGCAGACCTTTTATCAAAACCACATTCGCCAATTGCTAAACATCCGGAATCAGAAATAATACTACAAAAAATGTCATAATCACCTTGACTCGGGATACCCGAAGTAAACATCGGATGGAAGCCGACACTATAACAAGAGTTTAGAAATGCATACAAAGATTCGTCTGTTAAGGAACTCGAATGTTGCCCCGCAATCATAGCCACGAGATCTCCGGCATGATACGAACGAATAGATGTAAAAAGAGGGTCGCTGTCGTGATGAGTATGTATATCTAACAAGCTATCCATTATGGTACAGGATCATAACCACTTCCACCCCACGGATGGCATCGAAGGATTCGTTTAATGGCAAGCCAAAGCCCTTTTATAGGCCCATGCTTCTTAATAGCCTCTATTGCATATCTGCTACAAGTGGGTGTAAATCTACACGCCGGAGGAAGCAAAGGTGAAATAAACATACGATAGAAATAGATAGGAGCTAACAAAATGTATACAAATACACTTCTGATAAATGAAAGAACTTTTTTCATAAGTTATTCTCCTTACATATCTTACCAAAAGCTTTCAAGACAGCTTTTTCGATTATGTCATATGTAGGCATTTCATCGCTTATCATCATAAAAGCCAAATCTATCCGCTTTTGATGCAAATTTAAGGATGAAATCAGTATAGATTTGTTGAGACGATAAGCCTCTCTAACAAGACGCTTTATTCGATTACGCTTATTGGCTCGCCTAAATCTGCGCTTTGCTACAGAAACAAGCATACAAGCTGAAGGCAAATCTTCTCGACTATCCTCCAACTTGTATGCTACTCTCAATGGATAAGCCACAAGGCTCTTGCCCTCATTGTAAACAGCATCTATTCGACACTGCAAACACAAATGTTGTTCTTTCGGAAAAGAGAAGAGCTTGGGCATAAATATGAGTTAATAGAAAGAGAATTACTCCTCTTATTTTTTCTTTTTATATGTCGAAAGAAATAAATCTAAAGCCATCGGCATAGAAGAAGCTGCCTCTGAAGGTGCATGTATGTCTAATCTAAGACCGGCATCTTCAACAGCTGAACATGTTGCAGGACCGAAAGCTCCAATCAATACATCTCCTTGCTCAAAAGAAGGAAAGTTTTTCTTCAATGCAGAAACTCCCGACGGACTAAAAAAGAGAATCACATCATGATCCAATTTCTCACCATCCTGAAAATCATTGCTGACTGTACGATACATTACAGCTTTCTTGAAATTAATCTTTGCAGCCGTAAGCATCTCCATTAAATCCTCTTTATGCTCTTCTGCCACCGGAATAAAATATTTCTCTTTGTTGTGCTTCTTAATGACAGTCACAAGATCTGCCAATTCACCGGTTGCACCAAAGAAGATCTTTCTTTTACGATAAACGATATATTTCTGGAGATACACAGCAATGGACTCACTCACACAAAAATACTTCATTGTATCGGGCAAAGTCACCCTAAGCTCCTGAGCTAAGGTAAAGAACTTATCAATAGCTGTTCGAGCTGTAAAAATAATTGCTGAATAATCCAATATGTTTACCTTCTGATCTCTAAACTCTCGTGCAGAAACAGTTACGACCTTAATAAATGGTCTAAACTCTAATTCAGCTTTGTACTTTTCTGCCACTTCAAAATAGGGCGATGTTCTAGACGGTTTTGGTTGCGATACTAAAATCTTCTTTATATTTGCTGCCATAGCTAAGACTTCCTTATAAGTATAACAATCCTCCTACTCCTACAATTAAATATAGGTAAGGTAGGATTTCGTGGGTGCAAAGGTATAAAAAAACCTGCAAAGGATTGGCCTCCGTGCTACGACATAATTTTATAGACTTGAATATAAGCGACATACGAAACACAACAAAAAGTGATATCAACACTATCAATGCAATAGAAGGAGAAATAGGAGATAACGCAAGCAGGGGAACAACTGGAAGAAAGATACACCAAATCCACTCTGCTATACTGGCATAATTTCGCCAATCATCATAACTATGAGCTGGTGAATAGAGCCAATTGAAGAATCGATATGTCAATCTTCTTAGAAATTCGAATACTATAATTATTCCGAACAATGCAAGAGGAATCAATAAGTCACCAGGAGTATGATTTGTCTTTATCAAGTCATATCGCTCAGCTATCAACCAAACAGAAAGAGATAGACCTATTGCCGTCTGTGCATGCACTATCAATCGAAATAGTGGCCATGGCATATAACGCTGTAGATAAGCATACAATTCATCCTCTCGTCCATTGAAAATTGAATGTACTGTCAGGCTCAAAATACTCGGTATTCTCCATAAAATAATAGAGAACAAAACGAATTGAGCGAAAACAAGCATATATGTTGCATCGTTGACTACATGTCCAATCCAATACAATTCACCCATATTATTTACTCAACAGGAGATGAAGATTTAGACATCAGAAAAGCATCTGCCAGTGTTATCCAAGCCATCGATTCAACGACAGCAACACCTCGGATCACAACTGCCGGATCATGACGACCTTTGGCATCGAGAGCTATTGGATGATTGTTTATGTCTATAGTCATCTGCGGTTTAGCTATTGTTGGAGTGGGCTTAAAGGCCACCCTAAATATTATATCTTTACCATTGCTGATACCACCTAAGATACCACCACAATGATTTGTTTCACTTTGGAATTTATCTTGAAAAGGATACATCCAATCATTCGAATCAGAGCCTTTCATACTCGACAGAAGGAAGCCATCCCCTACCTCAAAACCCTTTACTGCATTTATTCCTAACATAGCTCCGGCCAACATGGCATCCAATTTGTCATATACAGGTTCACCCCATCCTATTGGCACACCTTTAACAACACAAGAAACCATTCCACCCACACTATCCTTGTCGGCTTTAGCTGATATAATTTCTCTGGTCATTTGCTCAGAACATTCAAAATCGGGACATCTGACTTCGCTACAAATAGTCCTATCTCTTAGTTCGATAGGATCCATAGAAAAGTATCTTGACTCTGTTTCACGAGGCATAGAGATCCTTCCTACACGAGAAACAAAAGCACAAACTTCGACACCCAATGGTCTTAACAACATAGAAGCTATAGCTCCGGCAACGCTCCTTACAGCTGTCTCGCGAGCAGAAGCCCTACCCCCACCTCTCCAATCTCTAAAACCATGATATTTTGCATGATAAGTATAATCCGCATGACCGGGTCTAAAACAATTCTCCAAGTTGTCGTAATGTGCCGTATGATGATCTTTGTTGCGAATTACAAACGCTATTGGCATTCCGGTTGAAAAGCCGTTCATAATACCGGAAACAAACTCAACATGATCATCTTCGCATCGTTGAGTAACCAGATTACTACTACCTGGTCTTCTCAAAGACATAAAAGACTCCACAACGGAATGATCTATCGTTACACCTGCCGGACAACCATCTATCACACCACCAATCAATGGACCATGACTTTCACCAAAAGAAGTCACTCTAAACAAATTGCCAAATGTATTCATGATCAGACAACACAAAAAGGCAGAAGCTGTTTTTAAGTTTTGTCAAACAGCTTCTTATGTCATTTATACCAGTTGATCGCCTTTTCTCAATTGAAGCATCTCTTCGGGCACAGCCTTTTTGATTGTTTCTGCAATTGCATTCAAAATATGCTGGCGAACAAAATCACCTCTATAACAAAGATTAATTTCTCGACTGGGCCTTGGAATAGCAAATGGACGTACCAATTCCTTTTGAGCATCACTCAACCTTGGATAAGCCAACTCAGGAATAAAGGTCACCCCTTGCCCCGTCTCAACCATACTCATAAAGGTCGCCATTGAACCATGTCTATAAGTATTATGCTTATTTACGAAAGATTTTAGATTACAAAATTTGACCAATTGATCACGGAAACAATGCCCCTCATCCAAAAGCCACAAACGCTCCCCATCCACCTCATTCGTACGAATGGAAGTTTGTTCAAAAAGAGCTTCATTCTTAGAAACATATCCAAGGAACTGCTCATAATAAAGGGGTATCTCCTTTAGATCGTCCATTTCACTCTTGCTGGCAATAATTGCTATATCAATACTATTGTCACTTAACGCTTGAAGACACTGAGAGGTCAATAATTCACTAAAATCAAATTCAACCTTGGGAAGGGCTTTGGTCAACATATCACTTATGACCGGCATTAGATAAGGTGCGATAGTTGGAAGTAAAGCCATACGAATACGCCCACTCATACTATTTTCCTCTTCAACAACAATAGCCTGGATCTTGCGGCTCTCACTAATCACACGCTTAGCTTGATCGATAATGAGCACCCCAATCTCCGTAGGAATTACCGCACTCCGATTGCGTTGAAACAAATCTACACCTAATTCTAACTCAAACTTCTTAACCATCGTTGATAAAGTAGGCTGGGTAACATTACAATCCTCTGCCGCCTTTGCAAAATGACGATGTTTGTCAAGAGCTATAATATACTCTAACTGTTGTATATTCATAAAAACTCTATTTTGTATTTTAATTTCTCATTAAATATACCCTACTAATAAGGATCTATTATTTTGTAAATATAGGATTTATTTAGGGAAAATGAGTCATCAACAGTCAAAAAATCCAATAAGGAGCAATAGTGTCCTAAACGTTCTTCTTTGAAGAAGGACATAGCATAGTATTCAAGAGGGGCATCCCACTTGATCATCTTGCGCTAAAATGGGGGTATCCCCCTATGTCAATTCAGGCTCATCGGGAG
>NZ_JBHSGO010000012.1:0-828 GCF_042654485.1 Falsiporphyromonas endometrii
TAAGCACGAAGCCGGCCTCAAGATAAGATCTCATTAAGGGTGGTTACAGACGATGACCTTGATAGGCTACAGGTGTAAAGGCAGTAATGTCAAAGCCGAGTAGTACTAATAGCCCGAGGATTTATCCGGAGATTGATATCTAAAGTGATTATAGGATATTGCGAGATTCGTAAATAAGTTGACATATTCAGGCGGTTATAGCATTGGGGATCCACCTCTAACCATTCCGAACAGAGCAGTTAAGCCCAATAACGCCGATGGTACTTCGTAACAGTGGGAGAGTAGGTAGCCGCCGTTTTATAACCGAAGAGAGGGAGTCTTGGACAGCAGTGTCCTCGACTCCCTCTCTCTTTTTGTCTCTATGACTCCTCTTTCCTCCCAGCAGCGCCGCCCTCTCATGCCACGGCACGATAAGAAGAACTTCTATCCCTGTCACAAAACCATGACAATTACCTTTGTTGCTTTGTAAACCCGGCTTTGCCCCACTTGATTTATTCATTCCTTTAATCTCATCAATCTTATTCTCTATTTGCTTCGCATAATAGTGTTTTTAACAGAGTTCTTTTATTTGTATAAGCCTCTTTCTGAATGAAGCAACCTTGCATTGTTTCGCTCCTGGTCTTCTTTTGATTGGTTCTGTACTATTTCTTTGCATGCAGTCTTTGCAAGGGAAATCGCCTTTGTTGCTTCGATCCCGGCCCCAGGGCAACCGCATCAAATCTTTAGCAGCTTTTTGAGATAGTCCATATTTAAAGCAGCCTTAAACAACCTCTTCCGTAGGGAAAGTTTGTCTTTATACTGAGAAACAATGGCTAAAGCAAACTTTCT
>NZ_JBHSGO010000013.1:0-2042 GCF_042654485.1 Falsiporphyromonas endometrii
CGAGAAAACTCTGTACGATGTACAGCCAAGTCCACAAGACAAATAATGCCGTTTAGTTAGGCGTGATGACAAGAGGTAGGGGATTCAATCTTGTAAGTGTCACAATAGTTTTTATCGGACAGCAATATTTACATATATATAAATTTTCAAGTCTTATATTTACAAATATACAGAATTCAATAATCCGGATGAGAATACAAAGAAGTTGAGTTAAGTACCTCTTCAAATTATCAAAACGTCAGATCTAATGAAAATCTTTTATGCTTGATTTCCCTATCAACAAATTTAGGTTATCCAAAAATGTCTTTAAAATACTTTGAAGAGCAATAGGTGTCATTGCGAAAGAAAATACTTTTTAGTATCTTAGTCACTAATTAATAATAAAAACCATGGAGATAAGCATATTACTTACCATCTTTTTGATCATCATTTTGCTTGGCAGATTATTCTTCCAAGGAGGTAAGATATATCTTATCGGAGAGGACCAAATCATCGTCTCCTCAAGCATTGGTTTCGACAGCAAGAACCGTCTTTTTCAGCAGGTTGTGAAGTCCGCTGTGAAAGGCTCTCATTTATTAAACATTGTTATCTTGACTGACTTCCAAAAAGCTACTCAAACAACACTGATTCAACCACAAATTTATAAATTCGAGGGTTAGGGTCACCTGACCTTCCTAACGACTTTGTCCGTTTTATTAGTACGAAACGGGCTTTTTTATGCGCTATTTTAACAAATAAGGTCGCGCAAGAAGCAATCCGTTCTCGCGCGACTTTAGATCTGATCTCGCGCGACCTTGACATGTAAAGTCGCGCTACTTCGGGTGCAACCTCGCGCGAGGATAGGTTGAAGGTAGCGCGAGAATGGATTGCAAGTCGCGCGACCTTCCCCAAAAAGTGACCTGAAGTGTGTTTTTAAGCCGCCAATTTGTCCACAAAAAGTAGGATATACATATATTAACATTTAGATAGGACGGTTTCGTCCTATCACTCCTGGATTTTTTGAAGAGTGAGCCTTTTTCAGGTCGAATACTTACTGTTATTTAGGCTAAGAAAGGCTTAATAGATTTATATTATTTATATAAATAAGATGTGATTTTAACAAATATCTATGGTTATATTGTAGATTTCAAAAAACCTAAAAGGGAAAATATTGACTTGATTTATCTCAAAAAAGCATCAATCAAACAACAATGTAATGTGTATTAGAAGTAATAATTTAAAGCGAAAGTGGCGGTAAAACTTCTATGTAATGGGAGCATATATTCGAAGAAAGTTTATGACAACGAAGTGATAACATTTCAATATACAAGGTAGTCATAGAGAGACTTGGAAGAATGGGCATAGGACAAGGCGACAAGACTTCGATGTGATGGGAGCATACTGACGTATGTGACCGAACTCGAATGTTGCAGGCAACGAAGTAATATGATTTCAATATACAAGGCAGTCAAAGAGAGACTTGGAAGAATGGGCATAGGACAAGGCGACAAGACTTCGATGTGATGGGAGCATACTGACGTATGTGACCGAACTCGAATGTCGCAGGCAACGAAGTAATATGATTTCAATATACAAGTCAGTCATAGAGAGACTTGGAAGAATGGGCATAGGACAAGGCAGCAAGACTTCGATGTGATGGGAGCATACTGACGTATGTGACCGAACTCGAATGTCTCAAACAACGAAGTAATATGATTTCAATATACAAGTCAGTCATAGAGAGACTTGGAAGAATGGGCATAGGACAAGGCGACAAGACTTCGATGTGATGGGAGCATACAAACGTATGTGACCGAACTCGAATGTCTCAAACAACGAAGTGATAACATTTCAATGTACAAGGCAGTCATAGAGAGACTTGGAAGAATGGGCATAGGACAAGGCGACAAGACTTCGATGTGATGGGAGCATACAAACGTATGTGACCGAACTCGAATGTCTCAAACAACGAAGTAATATGATTTCAATATACAAGTCAGTCATAGAGAGACTTGGAAGAATGGGCATAGGACAAGGCGACAAGACTTCGATGTGATGGGAGC
>NZ_JBHSGO010000014.1:0-5413 GCF_042654485.1 Falsiporphyromonas endometrii
CGCTCTACACCAGAGAGAAGGGAGTCTACCTGGAACTTGGAGATGCCAAGAAGACCCTTCAAGAATTGATTGCCGGGATCAACTCCTGTCATACCAAAGGCAATGTAAGCAAGGCTGACGAAGAGAAGGGCGCAGCGGCCGTTCTATCTAATGCCAAAGATGTGATTATTGTGCCCGGTTATGGTATGGCATTGGCACAGGCTCAGCATCAAGTGAAGCAGCTTGCCGATTTGTTGGAAGACAAGGGCGCCAGAGTCCGCTTTGCAATTCACCCCGTAGCAGGTCGTATGCCTGGACACATGAATGTTCTATTGGCCGAAGCGGATGTTCCTTATGACAAATTGTTTGAGATGGATGCCATCAATGACGATTTCAAAGATACGGATGCTGTTGTGGTGATTGGGGCAAATGACGTGCTCAACCCTGCTGCACGAGATGCGGAAGGTACTCCTATCTATGGTATGCCGGTCTTGAATGTGGACAAAGCCCCGGAGGTTATTATCTGCAACTTCGACCTCAATCCCGGTTATGCAGGTGTCGAAAACCCGCTCTACACCAGAGAGAAGGGAGTCTACCTGGAACTTGGAGATGCCAAAGAGTCATTGCAAAAGATTATTGGTCAGATAGTGTAATAGGTTTTATTACACAGTGAGCTGACATTTATCAGTGTTTATAGTAAGGGAGGTACATCTTATTGAGAATAGGATGTGCCTCCTTTTTCTATTGGTCCTCATGTTTTCTTATAACCTTGTAAAATAATTTGTAGGAGGATGTGGAGTATCATAGATCCGGCATTGAAGTTATTATTGGTGTTGTGTAAAACTTGATGATATTGTAAAAGATATTTCAATTTATTTAGTTGTTGGCACTTTCTTTACTGTCCTCTTTGCTTTTAGAATAGCGCATGTCTAATAGTCTTTCTATGTCAAAAGTATTCAAAGATGTGATTTTTGCTTTTTTAAATTGATAGTACGCTTTCGTATTAATCAAAGTCTTTTACTAACTTTGTATTCAAAATTTGTATAAATTATTACACTATCGATGAAACAAGTGGCTGAATTAGTAGGAGCTTCCAAACAGTATAAGAGCGGAGACGATATAATTACTGCTTTGGACAGAACTACACTTTCAATAAATAAGAATGAACTTACGCTTATTCTTGGTCCCTCGGGCTCGGGCAAAACAACATTGATATCATTACTGGGTTGTGTGATTTACCCGACGGAGGGTGATATTATTATTCTTGGAAAGTCGACGGCTGAATTATCTCCAAATGAATTGGCAAAGCTTCGTTTGGAGCACATTGGTTTTGTTTTCCAAAATTTCAATCTTATCCAACCACTTAATGCCTTAGAAAATGTTATGCTGCCTTTGAGGTTGATGGGATGTTCGAGAATAGAAGCGAGGGAGCGAGCATGTGAGGCTCTTGCCAAAGTTGGACTTCAAGATCGCATGAATAATCTTCCAAAAATGTTAAGTGGAGGCCAGCAACAACGGGTAGCAATAGCTCGTGCGCTTGTGACGGATCCTTCAATGATTCTTTGTGATGAGCCTACTGCCGCTTTGGATAAGGATAGCATATCTCGTGTGATGGATGAATTGCGTTTGTTGTCGCAAAAAGGTAAGGCAATTGTTATAGTTACGCATGATGAGCGACTCAGAGAATATGCTGATAGGGTAATTTATGTCTCCAATGGTATCGCCACAGAGACTCCTCCAGAGGATCATATTGTTTAATTGTAAAGATTTATAGACAGCCCCGAAGAGTTTATACCATATTTGGTAGAGGGGGTCTTCGTAATATTTAATAGTCAACTTTGATAATGAAAAAGTATTTAATTGCCGGGTTAGGAATATTGGGGCTTTTGACATTCTCCATGACAGGTTGTAAAGGGAAAAAAGATAAGTCTGTCGAATCTTGTTCCTCTTATGTAATCCCTGATAGTATTACTACCATTCAAGCTATTGGGCGTATACAGCCTATGGGTGGTACAATCAAGCTTAGCAGCGAAGTATCGGGGATCATTGATCATATATACATAGCTTCGGGCGATACGGTCCAAAAAGATCAGCTTTTGATAAGCATGGATCCAAGCATTGCGAAATTAAATTTAAAAGTCTCAAGGCAGAAGTTGGAACAGGAAGAGAGCAACTTGAGAATTTCTGATTTGAATATAAAGAAGAGTGAACTTAGTTTGAATGAGGCAAAACATAACTATGAAATCGCAAAAAGACTCTTTGATAAAGGTGCTGAGACTCGTCAAAATATGATTGATCGAAAAAATGAGTTTAATCAGAAAGGGCTTGAGCTACAAAAAAATTTACAGGAGAGAGAGATTACTTTAAAAACAATTGGGGAACTTCGAGAGTCTGTGCAGATAGCTCAAGAAAATATGTCCAAATGTCAGATAAGAGCTCCTAAGAGTGGTGTTATATTAGATGTGAGTGCCGTTGTTGGTAATACGATCAAAGAGTATGAAGAGCTTGCTCTTATGTGTCCTAATGAGCCTATCGTGGTGGAAGCAGAAGTAGACGAGCTTTTTTCTAATCGTCTTAGATTAGGAGACAAAGTATCGGTTCATAATGTAGGATATAGTCAAGTTGTAGCGACCGGAAAGATTATACAGATGTCAGACTTTTTGACTCAAAAGACTCTTTTTTCGGGTTTAAACTCTGAGCAACAAGATAGCCAGATTAGGAAAATCAAGATTATGTTGGACGACCAGAGCCATCTGCCACTTATAGGATCAAAGGTAACTTGTGATATTCTAATTTCACAAAAGAACAATAAATGATTTGCCATGTTACTAACCGCCATCAAATTTATGCGTTATGAGAAATCCAAGAGTATTGGTATTACGATTGGTATTGTCATTTCTATCTTTCTTATAGGACAGCAGCTCAGTACGCTCAATTTTTTAAAGTCTTTGATGTGCTCAATATCAACTCATACCAATCGTGAATTGGCCGATATATGGGTTATTACCGACCAGTCTACCAATCTCAATGCGGTTACCCCTATCAATAGTAGTCTGGTAAATGAGTTAAAGAGTATTGATGGAGTTGAAGAAACTTTTCCAGTAGTATATGCTACTACGATGATGAAATTTTCTAATGGCCAATTTTCAAGTGTCTTATTGATAGGTAGTGAGGATCCTATATTGATCTTACGTCCTAACGGAGATGAAGTGTTGGATGGCAAGGTCTCTAATTTGTCTCATCCCCGATCAATTGCGCTTGACAAACATGACCAAAAAGGATTTAAGCACCCTGTTGATATGGGCATGGATGTGGAATTGAATGGTAAGCATGCCAAAGTTGAGGTGCTTATGAATCATGTCAGAGGTTATGGAGCTTCATTTTGCTATACAAGTCTTAATAATGCCAGAGAGTTTACGGGGATGTCTCCGAATTTAGTGAGTGCAATCATTATAAAGGCAGATAACCATTCCGAGATCTCGGATGTTTGCAATCGTATCAACCGCAGTTTCCCCGGGATTAGGGCATGGGATAGGAATGAACTGGAGAAGCGTACAATCAAGACAATACTACGTGAGTCCAATATGGGGGTAAGTTTTGGTTCTTTGGTCATTTTTGCTGTGATTAGCGGATTCTTTATCATAGGTTTGACTTTATATACCTCAACGTTCGACCGTGTCAAAGACTATGGAACTCTAAAAGCTATAGGTGCTACCAATGGATATATAAGCAGACTGGTACTTTTGCAGGCATTCCTTTATGCTGTGGTAGGCTATGTGATAGCTGTTATACTATTGTTTATGATGAAGTTTGGAGTGGCAAAATCGGGGCTTTCGCTTATTATTCCTCCCGAATTGCTGGTCGAATTGTTTCTTCTGACCACTTTCATTTCTGTTGGTGGATCATTCTTTGCCGTTGCCAAATTGAAGAAGCTCGAACCGGCATCGGTATTCAAATAATTATCTCTTTTTGTTTGTTATGAAAAATATAAGGACAACCATAGGCATAGTTTTATTAATGATAATGTCTGTTTCTTTGATGGAAGGTCAAGAACAAAACAGTCTATCACTCAAGAATGCTATTTCAGATGCATTAAAAGACAACCCATCGATGCTTTCCAAAATACTTTTGGAGAAGTCGGCTTCAATTAAAGTAAATAAACAAAAATTGGATTTGCTGCCAGAACTTAGTCTATCGGCTGGCATCCGGCATAATTTTGATATTGCGGCAACGCCCATCCCGATGAAGTTTATTGATCCTACTTCCGGAAGTGATGAGATTTTTCCCGCTAAGTTTGCAACAAAGAATACGGCAAACTGGGGCATAAACTTCTCATACGATCTTTTTAATCCTGCAAAACTAAAGCTTGTATCTTCTGAGAAAAAACGTGCGGGGTTGAGCAAGGTGGATGTTCTGATTCAGAAAGCAATTTTGACAAATCAGGTTAGAATAGACTATGCCGGTGTATTAATCGCTCAGAAACAATTGGCTTATTGCAAATCAGATAGTTTGCATGCTGTAAGAGTCCTTGATTATACCCAAAATAGATTTGCCGAAGGACTGGCCTCAAAGGAAGATGTACTCGTTGCAAAAGAGAATGTCAATGAGATGAAGTTGAGAGGTATATCGGCTAATACAGATTTGCTTTTAGCACAAAATAGATTGCTTTCGGATATTGGATTGGACCCTGAGGAAATACAAAGAGAAAGACTAAATCTAACCGATAGACTTGAAGATTTGATGCTTGATATGCAAGCATTAGATTTGCATCAAAACCACTCTTTGGGAGCAGAGAGAGATTCAATCCAAATGGCCTTATCCAAAGAACAATGGAAGAAGTCAAACATAGCCTTTCTCCCAACTTTGACTTTGGTGGGATTTTATGGTGGTAATTTCTACAACAAACAGCTCAATCTTACTAATTCGGAACATTGGTATAGCAATAGCTATTTGGGTCTCAAACTTTCTTTGCCCATACTTGAGGACTTTGGAAAGAATGAAGACAGAAAAATAGCAAAGCTCAATTATAAAACGGATCAGATTGAGGCTGAAAATAATAGGATTAATCGTGCCAAAGCTCTTGGTGAAAAACAAGCTCAATTGGATAAAGCAAAGAAGGAACTGCTTATTAGAAAAGAAAATGTAACCCTTCATGAAGAGAGGTTTTCTATTCTTAATGAGCAAATGAAAGAGGGGCAGATTTATCCGGCCAAGCTCCAAGAGGGGCTCAAAGATCTACAGAAAAGTCATACGGATTATCTTCAAGCAATTTATAATGTTTTTGTGGCAAATGCCAATCTTGAATTGTCTTGATACTGTCCCAAAAAAGTGTGTAAGACCCAAGACTATTATCTTTGAAAAAATAAAATAAAACAGTAAAACAGTATGGATCTCACACGAGTACAAATTAAAGAAATTATTTCGAATTGTCTGG
>NZ_JBHSGO010000015.1:0-13090 GCF_042654485.1 Falsiporphyromonas endometrii
GTCCAGGCATACGACCTGCTACGGGGTGAATTGCAAAGCGGACTCTGGCGCCCTTGTCTTCCAACAAATCGGCAAGCTGCTTCACTTGATGCTGAGCCTGTGCCAATGCCATACCATAACCGGGCACTATGATCACATCTTTGGCATTAGATAGAACGGCTGCTGCGCCTTTCTCTTCGTCAGCCTTGCTTACATTGCCTTTGGTATGACAGGAGTTGATCCCGGCAATCAATTCTTGAAGGGTCTTCTTGGCATCTCCAAGTTCCAGGTAGACTCCCTTCTCTCTGGTGTAGAGCGGGTTTTCGACACCGGCATAACCGGGATTGAGGTCGAAGTTGCAGATAATAACCTCCGGGGCTTTGTCCACATNTGCTTCGGCCAATAGAACATTCATGTGTCCAGGCATACGGCCTGCTACGGGGTGAATTGCAAAGCGGACTCTGGCACCTTTGTCTTCCAACAAATCGGCAAGCTGCTTCACTTGATGCTGAGCCTGTGCCAATGCCATACCATAACCGGGCACAATAATCACATCTTTGGCATTAGATAGAACGGCTGCTGCACCCTTCTCTTCGTCAGCCTTGCTTACATTGCCTTTGGCATGACAGGAGTTGACTCCGGCAATCAATTCTTGAAGGGTCTTCTTGGCATCTCCAAGTTCCAGGTAAACACCCTTCTCTCTGGTGTAGAGCGGGTTTTCGACACCGGCATAACCGGGATTGAGGTCGAAGTTGCAGATAATAACCTCCGGGGCTTTGTCCACATTCAAGACCGGCATACCATAGATAGGAGTACCTTCCGCATCTCGTGCAGCAGGGTTGAGCACGTCATTTGCACCAATCACCACAACAGCATCCGTATCTTTGAAATCGTCATTGATGGCATCCATCTCAAACAATTTATCATAAGGAACATCTGCTTCGGCCAATAGAACATTCATGTGTCCAGGCATACGACCTGCTACGGGGTGAATCGCAAAGCGGACTCTGGCACCTTTGTCTTCCAACAAATCGGCAAACTGCTTCACTTGATGCTGAGCCTGAGCCAATGCCATGCCATAACCGGGCACAATAATCACATTCTTAGCCTCAGCCAAGACATCAACTGCAGTTTTCTTTGTATCAACTTGTGGAGCAACTTCCTTGTTAGTCTTTTTCTCCTGCTTGGGGGCAGCTTCCGTTACCTTCTTCTGCGGCTTCTTTTTACCACCAATCAAAATGGACATAAGGCTTCTATTCATAGCTCTACACATAATCTGTGTCAAAAGAAGCCCTGAAGCTCCCACAATACCACCTACAGCGACGAGGAAAATATCACCTATCGCCATACCTGCAATGGCTCCTGCAACTCCCGAAAGAGAGTTTAGAAGGGATATGGTAATAGGCATATCCGCACCACCGACACGAATAGAAAACAACAACCCAAATAGGGATGAGAATACCACACAACCAAAGACGGCAAACACTCTGACCGAATCATCTACAGCCACAGTACCTAATACAATAAAGCATATTGAGACAATCAGCGTAACCAAAGTCATCAATGAATGTGAAGGCCATACAACCGGCTTCTGATTTAAGATACGATGAAGTTTTCCTGCCGCAATCAAGCTACCCACCAAGGTAATCATACCGATAGCTATAGCAAGCATAGAGGTAAACAGTACAAATGGCAAAAAGCCCTTATCTGTGAGCATGCTCAGATCTTCGGACTTAAAACCTAATTTCATGGCCGTCAAGATACCCACCAATGCAGAGGCTCCACCTCCAAGACCATTGAAAAGAGCTACGACCTGTGGCATCTGTATCATCTGTACTCGCTTAGCCATCAATCCACCAATCAAAGCACCAACAATGATAGAAGGATAAATAGTCCAAGCTGAAACGACTCCACTAAAAAGCAAGGTGGCCACAACACCAATCAGCATTGCCAAAGCAGAAAGGAGATTACCTTGCACAGCTGTCTTAACCTTACTCATCATGGAGATACCCGCCATGACAAGGACCGCCAATACGGCACTGATAACAACTTGGTAAATCATTTCTTAGAACCTTTCTTTTTGTTAAACATTTGAAGCATTCTGTGGGTAACACCAAAACCTCCAAAAACATTAATAGCAGCCAAAACAATAGCTATACAGCCCAAAATCTCAGCAACAATTTTTCCAAAAGAGCAATCTCCGCTCAGAAGGATATAACCGGTGGCCGTAACTGCTCCAACAATAGTTACTCCCGAAAGGGCATTCATTCCGGACATCAATGGTGTGTGCAACAAGCTGGGCACATTCTTGATTAAGAAATAGCCTCCTATCGTACAAACCAAAAAGACCAGCAATAATATTAACGGATGTATCATATAAAGGATTATAATTTATAAGAGAGGCGGTCACCAAGTAATTAGCTTAGAGACCGCCTCACGTTATTATTGGATCAACTATCCAAATGATAGCCGATACTATTCTATATTACAATGTTCTCTTGATAAAAGTTACAAAGAATCACCTCTAAGGTCTCGATCCATTGTAACAATTCGTTCGATTAGAGACCCATTGCTTCACGAGCACCAACGTGTACCAATTCGCCATCGATACAAACAAGGCTCTTAGCAATAACTTCATCTTGGCGATCCAAAACAACCTTGCCATCCTTGACAAGATACTTAACCAAGTTGTACAAGTTGTTTGAGAACATCCAAGTAGAACTTGTTGGCAATAGTCCCGGGATATTCTTAACACCCATAAGTGTAACATGGTGTTTCTCTACAATATCGCCAGCCGGTGTCAAAGAGCAGTTACCTCCCTGGTCGATAGAGATGTCTACAATCACCGAACCACGCTTCATGCCCTTCACCGTCTCTTCATCAATAATGATAGGAGCAATCTTACCCGGGATAAGCGCAGAACAGAACACGATGTCCATCTCTTGGATTGTGCTACGAAGTGCCTCGCGCTCACGTTTGAGTACATCATCAGGAAGTTTGTTGGCATATCCACCTTCTGCAATGGCCAATTCTGCCGGTACAGTTGTATCAATCACCTTTGCACCCAAGCTACCGGCCTGCTCTGCTGCTGCCGGACGAATATCAGCTGCATAAGTAATTGCACCGAGACGCTTAGCTGTAGCCAAAGCCTGAAGACCTGCTACACCGACACCAATTACCATGACCTTAGCCGGTTGAATCTGACCTACAGCTGTAAACATTTGTGGCATGAAAGTAGTGAGCTTATTGGCAGCCATCAAAATACCCTTATATCCGGCACATGTACTCATAGATGTAAGAGCATCCAAGTTTTGAGCTCTTGAGATACGAGGTATACCATCCAATGTAATAGCTGTAACACCCTGCTTTGTCAAATCTTTGACCATTTGATGATTGACAGGTGAAGCGGGGTGAATAAATGTAATAAGGTACTGTCCCTTATGCATCATTTCAACTTCGTGCTTACCAAGCTTTTCATTGAATAGAGGTTCTTTAACCTTCAATATCATTTCAGCCTTGTCATAAATCTCCTGTGGACATTCGATCATCTTAGCTCCGGCCTTGATATAGTCTTCGTCATGGTAAAGAGCACCCTCTCCTGCAGACTTTTCTACAAGTACAGTAAAACCTTCTTTTACAAACTTCCCAACTGTTTCGGGAGTTGCAGCAACACGAGCTTCATCGTGCATAATTTCTTTTGGAATACCAATAATCATTGTTGTCAATTGTTTTATAAGTTATACGATTATATTGTCTATTCTTGGTAATAGTCCAACCTCTTGTTAGACCTCTACAAATATAAGAAAGAAAGTAGATACATGACAGCTTTCAACAAAATATTTCGCCACTTTGTAGCAATATATCAACCAAAAATCTCAAAACAGTGCTACAAAACACCCGACATACAAGTTTCAAACATTCATTTATTACAGAAAACAATTAACAAAATGACATTACAAGGAACCTCTTTAACCCTACCCCATCCCGACATTTGATCTTACTATATAATGGTAAGGATTTACACGTAACAAAAAAGGCCGTGCCTTTCGACACAGCCTCTAAATGCCATTTTAATAGCAATGATCAGTCTTTAATAGCAATGATTTCGATTTCTACCAGACCATTCTTTGGAAGAGTTTTTACTGCCACAGCAGATCTTGCCGGGAAAGCCCCTTCAAACTGCTTTGCATACACTTCGTTCATTGCGGCAAAGTCAGCCATATCACTAAGGAAGCATGTTGTTTTAACCACATTGCTCATATCCATTCCTGCCTCTGCAAGAATAGCCTTGATATTCTTAAATGACTGTTCTGTCTGTCCGGTCACACCACCTTCAGCAAATTCACCTGTCTTAGGATCGAGTCCAAGCTGACCTGAAGCATACAAAATATTATTAACAAGTACTGCCTGGCTATATGGGCCAATAGCTGCAGGTGCATTAGTTGTGCTAATTACCTTTTTCATAAGATTGATTGTTTTATTGATTAAATGTATAAGTATACTTTATTTTCTTGTTATGTTAGCGATTTCTTATATCAAACGAACTATGAAGTCATTGCCTCACGATTTCATTCCATTTTGTCTGACGGCCTCATAAATCAATATACCTGCTGCCACAGAAACATTAAGCGAGCCAATTTCTCCACATTGAGGTATCGTAACGATTTCGTCTGCCCTGCGAATACTCTCCTCGGAAGGACCTACATCCTCAGCTCCCATGACAATAGCCAAAGGAAGAGTCATATCGGTTTCGGTATAATTGGAATCTGTCTTCTCGCTTGCCGTCACGATACGAACGCCACTATTATTAAGAATATCCAAAGCCTCATTGATACTATTGACTCTACATACGGGGATTCTGTGCAAAGCTCCGGCAGAAGCCTTGATGGCATCACCACTGACACTTACCGATCCTCTGCCGGGAATGACTATTGCATCTACTCCGGCACACTCAGCAGTACGGGCAATGGCACCAAAATTCCTAACGTCTGTCACACCATCCAACACGACAATAAAGGGAAGCTGCCCCTCCTCAAAAGTCAAATTTACCACCTCTTCCAAAGGCATATACTCTATCTGTGAGAGATAGGCTACTATACCTTGGTGATTTTTTGAAGTCATTCGACTCAACTTTTCTTCCGGCACACTTAGCACCGGGATCATTCGATCTCTTGCCAATGCCTTTATACGAGAGATATCGTCACCTCTCATTGCTCGCCTAAGAAAGATCTTGTCTAATTCTTTTCCTGCCAGAAGAGCCTCTTCTATAGAGTGGATGCCATATATTAGCTTGTCTTTTGCCATCTTATTAAATTATAATTCTACACTGTTTTTTAGTAATTCTTCAGCTGCAGCAAGGCTGATATCGGTCAATTCGCTACCACTTTGCATACGAGCTATCTCTTCTATTCTCTCCTTTTGGCTGAGTTTTTTCATTGTTGTCCGGGTCTTATCTTCACCCAGCAGCTTATAAACAAAAAGCTGATCCTTGCCGGCTGCGGCAATCTGAGGCAAATGAGTAATCGCAACAACCTGCATTGTTCGAGCCATTCGTTGAAGCATCTTTGCCATCCTTCCGGCAATATCACCCGAGATACCGGTATCTATCTCATCAAAAATAATGGTAGGAAGATTCTTTTTGTCTGCCACGAGAGACTTAATACATAGCATCAATCTTGCTATCTCACCACCGGAAGCAATATCAGCAACCGCTTCCGGTGGCTGTTGCATATTGGCAGAAAAAAGGAATGTCACCTTATCTCGTCCATACATATTTGGCTCAACATCACTGATCGCCACCTTAAATACCACTTTTGGTATACCCAGCAGAGGCAACTCTGACTCTAATGTCTTACTCAAAAGAGCTCCCGCTTTTTGTCTTTGTGCTGTTAGCTTTTTTGCATAAGCATTTGTCTCAAACAGCTTGTCCTCTACTATTGATTTCAACTTGGCAATATGTTGATCTTTGTTGTTAATCGCATCAAGTCTTTGACCAAGTTGTTCCTTAATCTCAAAAAGTTCAGAAGTGGTTGTTACCTTATGCTTCATAAGAAGCTTATTGATTGTATTCAGACGCTCTTCCACATAGAGCAGGCGTTCGGGATCAACCTCCAATTGCTCCGACAAAGAGGAAATGCTTTCTGCCACATCTTTGATCTCTATCTGAGCTGACTCCAATCTCTCACAATAGGGTTTAAGATCCTCCATAAATGGTTCCAATCGTCTCAACACATCTATTGTATGAACAAGGGAGGTTACAATATTTTCGTCATTTTGGAGGAGCAAATCATTCGATTCCGAAAGTCCTTGAGCAATCTCAACTGCATGAGAAAGCATCTTAAGCTCCGACTCCAAATCCACCTCTTCACCCTCTTTGATCTCCGCTTGCTCCAACTCATCATACTGAAACTGCAGATAATCTGCCTCCTGCTCTCCCTCTTGTGCAACCTTCAAAGCCTTCTCATAAGCCTCCAAGGCTTTTCTATATTGCAAATATCTCTCTTGATACTCTTTTAGCAAAGAGGTATTGGCAGACAAAATATCCAAAGTGGACAACTGAAAATGAGCATCCCCAAGAAGTAAATTTTTGTGTTGAGAATGTATGTCTACCAATTTCTCTCCTATTTTCTTGAGCACTGTAAGAGACACCGGAGTATCATTGACAAAAGCCCGACTTTTTCCTTTGGCTGAAATCTCTCTCCTTAAGATACATTCATCCCGACTAAAATCCAGATCCTCCTCTTCAAACATTGCCTCCAAGACGGAGTCAAGATTGCTAAAAGTTGCTTCGACAACACATTTGTCCTTACCTATTGCTATTTCTGAAGTATCTGCTCGCTTACCAAGCACGAGCGACAACGCACCCAACAAGATGCTCTTACCCGCACCGGTTTCACCCGAAATAACAGTAAAGCCATCCGAGAAATTGATTTCCAAATTATCAATCAGTACGTATTGTGAGATATGCAATGAAGATAACATTACTTAGCACGCTTAAGTTTGTCGATTTTATCAGATTCGGTCGGGAATATCTTTATTAGTCTGCGACCAAGTTCCTGCTTTTCGGATTCAGATGTTTTGCTCATAATTTTGCCCATTTCATCCAACTTGGTTGTTGCAAAAATATTGTACAACACAGACATAGGCTTGGCTTTATGAGCCTCCTCCAATAGGCTGACAGACTCGACAATATTGTTTCTTCCTCTCGCAATATTGTCCACCATATCATCCAATCCCTTACGATGATAAAGATACCAAGCTTTTCTAACGGACTCCAGCTGTTTATCGTTGAGTGCTTCCGAAAGGGCATAGCGATTGAGATCACTCTTATATGCTTCCCATCCTTGCCAATCTTGCTTACTTTGCGCCGCAGCTACAATTTGTCTCATCTCCGAAGCGTAAGGAGATCCCCCCAGTTCGGAGAAGCTGTCAAAATCATAAGTCAATATGGCATATACATAAAATACAATGGAGGCAAGCAAATTGCTCTCCAAGTTTTGAGGATTCCATTCCAAACGCGCAAACTGATCGTATTCGAAGTTGACATCTCTATCTCTAAATATAAAAAGAGGAGTCATATAGGAGGAATTGAATACAGGCCTTGTCGCAGTAACATTCAATTCGGCAGTATACTTATTGGGCTCTTTTTTTGACAGAAGATTAATCGTAAAATTACAATCGATACGTTCAGCGGGGGCAAATGATGTATGTGTCCAACGCGTATTATTTAGAAGGTCAAAAAGTTGCTTCTGAAGTTCGTCAAACTGCTCCTTATCAACAGGTCCAAGAGATTGCGTATTGATTGTAACCTTTGCATTCAACTCTTGAGAGAAGGCATTCATCCCCGGGAGAAATAAGAAAACAAGACATAAAATGCGCAATAGCTTCATACCATTTGGTTTTAATTGCTGTTATTTATTGTTCCAATAAAGTTAAGAAACAGTTTGAAATACCTTCAATTGCATTGTGATTTAAATGCCGCGAACTATTTCAAAGTCTCTGCGATAAAGGAGACCAAGTCCTCAGCCACCTGTCTCTTAGACTTCAAAGGATACGGATGTTGCACCCCATTCTTCTCTATAATGGTCACCTTGTTGGTCGTACCACCAAAACCGGCTCCCTCATCTGCCAATGTATTAAGAACAATGGCATCTAAATTTTTGGAGACAATTTTTCGTTTAGCCTCTTCTACAGCATTCTTAGCTGTTTCCAAAGCAAAGCCGACAACAAATTGACCGGCACTTTTCTTTTGACCAAGAGTTGCGGCAATATCGGGGTTTGCCACCAGCTCGATGGACATCTCCGTAGTCTTTTCTCTTTTTATCTTTTCAGAAGAGACCAACTTGGGTCTATAATCAGCCACGGCAGCAGACATAATGGCAATATCGGCTGATTCAAAATATTTCTCAGCTTCATCCAGCATTTCTAAAGCAGACTTCACCGAATGAACGATGACATTGCTGCACTGAGGCTTCAAGTGTGACGGACCAAGAACAAGATCCACCTGAGCTCCGGCACGAGAGAGCGCATCGGCTATCTCAATCCCCATAAGACCGGTTGAGTGATTGCCAATAAATCGGACTGGATCAATCTCCTCATAAGTTGGACCGGCCGTGATAACGACCCTTTTGCCTCTTAAAACCTCACAAACAGATGTATTTTGCTCTTTCGATAGGAAGTAATTGGACAATTCGTCCAAGATAACCTCCGGCTCTTGCATTCGACCCTTTCCGATCAAATGGCTGGCCAACTCTCCATCAGCCGCCTCGATAATCTTATTGCCATAGCTTTGAAGCAACTTAAGATTGGATTGAGTCGAAGGGTGTTTATACATATCCAAATCCATTGCCGGAGCCACAAATACCGGTGCCTTGCAAGAGAGATAAGTCGTAATAAGCATATTGTCAGCTATACCATGTGCCATCTTACCGATGGTAGAAGCTGTTGCAGGAGCAACAACCATAGCATCCGCCCATAATCCCAAATCAACATGACTATTCCAAGAGCCATCCCTTCGATCAAAAAACTCACTTATGACAGGTTTGGAAGTAATGGTAGACAAAGTCAAAGGGGTAACAAATTCCTTTCCACTCGGAGTAATCACAACCTGAACTTCTGCTCCACATTTGATAAACTGTCGGGCCAGCAATATACTCTTATATGCAGCTATACCACCCGATATACCTAAGATAATGTGCTTGCCTTTGAGAATACTTTTGCTCATCACACAAATTTATTGACGCATAGAAACTAAAATCCTGGCAAAGCAGTTCTTTGTGTCTTGAGGAAAATCAGAACCTTGTATCCAACCATAATAACCGGGATCGGACTGCAATACCTCACGCGCTTTGCGACCTCTATATTTACCAAAGTTGATGATCTCTTCACCATTCTCATCATATACCAGACGACCGGCAAAATCGACATTCTTATTGAATGAAGAAAACTCACTCAAAAAAGAAATATCATTCTCAAGCTCTTTCGGATAACGATCCAATTGAGCCATCAAAACCTCATATGTGGCACGAGTATCAGCCTCGGCAGAATGAGCATTCTTAAGGTCCTTATCGCAATAAAATTTATACGCAGCCTCAAGTGTTCGCTTCTCCAATTTATGGAAAATGGTCTGCACATCGATAAAATGCTTCTTGGAGAAATTGACATCTATGCCGGCACGCAAAAACTCCTCCACCAACATTGGTACATCAAAGCGATTGCTGTTAAACCCAGCTACATCGCTTCCTTCAAAAAGATCAGCCAAACTTTTGGCAACCTGCTTGAAGGTCGGACAATCCTTAACATCTTCGTCTGTTATGCCATGTACGGCTGTAGATTCTTCCGGTATATGCATTTCAGGATTTATACGCCTTGTTTTGGCAATCTCCTCTCCATTCGGCATCACCTTAATAATGGAGATTTCCACAATTCGATCATTTACAATATTGACTCCGGTTGTTTCCAGATCGAAGAATATGATTGGATTCTTAAGATTTAATTTCATTAGATTATTTTCATTGGAAGGATCAAAGTACATTGATCAATATATTCGGGATAATCGCAAGGTTCGATAACACAAGCTCTGGTTTGGTCTGTAAGATAAAGTTTAATTTCTGATGAAGTAATAGCTGTTAAGGCTGACTGGAATGCCTTAGATTCAAATCCCGTCTTAAGATTGATATCAGCCGGACAATCTGCTTTGACATGTTCTTGAGCTGCAACAGAAAAGTCAAGGTCATTGGCACTGAGCAAAATACCATCCGGACCAAAATCAAACTTCAACATATTGGTACTCTCACTTGCAAAAACAGAGATACGACGAGCTGCAGACAAAAGAAGTTGACGATCCACAGTCACCATAAAAGGTCCACTGGTCGGTATGACACTGTTGTAGTTGGGGAATTTGCCCTCTACCAGCAAAGCAGTCAGTACAAATGAAGGAAGTTCGACCCTTATCACCTTGCTGCTAAAACTCATCTTGACCATCAAATCATCATCTTCATGAGCCAAAAGTGAACGGCTCAACATTGTTGCCACCTTCTTAGGCATACTAAACCCGGCATTGCAGTCGGCATGAACATTGGTATTTTGATGACGAACAAGCATTCTGGCATCCGAACCGACAAAGACAACCTTATCCGTAAACAAATCACAGTATATTCCGGTCATGATAGGTCTTCTGTCATCATTGCTCGTAGCATACAAAGTTGCATTAATGGCCATCATAAGATCCGAAGCCTTGATCATAATTGTCTGAGGCTCCTGACCCAAAGAAAATGCTTCCGGATAAGCGTCTGCAGGACTGGCCAAGAAGGTGTACTTACCACTCTGATAATCTATCTGAGACTCATACTCTTTGGCACCCTCAACATAATTCACAGTAAATGTGATAGGCTGCTCGGGCATCTCCTTGATAGGATCGAGCAAGACCCTCTGCAAAACAGCAAAACGACCATCTTCACCACTCAAGTTGTTAATCTCGATGGTAGCCTCCAATCTCATACCGGGATCAGCACCCGTGATGGTAAGGTAATTACCTTTAACCTCAAACAATACACACTCAAGGATTGGGATATTACTTTTGGGTACAATCACCTTAGAAACAGTCTGAATCAACTGCTGAATTGTACTACTTGAAACTTCAAATCTCATATATCTATTTTATTATTTACTTTTCCTCTACAAATATACAAAAATGAAGCTAAATAAGCCGAGCCATACTTCAAAAGAGAATGCAAAAACAAAGCGTCCAAAAGCTCTTTGCATAAGTTGCTGCTTTTTTGTACCTTATCGAGCATAAAAGAATAAAAACCATGGAGATAATCATATTACTCACTATACTTTTGGCATTCGTGCTACTTGGGGGATCACTCCTCCAAGGTGGTAAGAGACATCTCTTTGGTAGTAAGTTGATGACTACCCCACCAACTGCAAAAAACAATCTACTCAAAAGTCTCTTTGGGTGGGCTGTGAAGCTCGAAGAAAAATGCCTTCATTTGTTAAATACTGTTGCCACACTTAATAATCAAAAAAGAGCTCAGACTATCTTTATTTATAGCAAAATTCATACATTTTTAGGTTAGGGACCTCTAACCATATTACCGACTTAGCCCGTTTTATTAGTACGAAACGGGCTTTTTTATGCGCTATTTTAACAAATAAGCTCGCGCGAGAAGCAATCTATTCTCGCGCGACTTTCGATCCGTTGTCGCGCGACCTTGACATGCAAAGTCGCGCTACTTCAGGTGCAACCTCGCGCGAGTCTACCCTCAAGGTAGCGCGAGAATGGATTGCAAGTCGCGCGACCTTACAAAAAAGGCGGCCTAAAGTCCATTTTTAAGCCGCCAATTTGTCTATAAAAAGTAGCATATACATATATTAACATTCAGATAGGACGGTTTCGTCCTATTACCTTTGGATTTTGTGGAGAATGAGCCTCTTTTTGATGTCAGAAAGGGCTGTTTTAGGTCCCTAAACAAGTGAAATAAATTTACATTATTTATACAAAACACACTATATACATCCATTTTTATTTGAGAGAACATAGCTATTTGCGTTTATATCAAATGGTGTCTTTCCCTTTTTTATTTTTGCAACAGTCTTAAATAGTTTGTATTTTTGCACAGATTCTTCGAGGAAGGGTGCAATTCCCTATCGGCGGTATAGTCCGCAACTCTCTTAATTATTGGAGATTGATATGGTGCAAATCCATAACCGACGGTAATAGTCCGGATGGAAGTAGAATCAACCGCACAACAACCCCATTTCGATCGGGGTCTCTCTGTAGTTGTGCTGTCGTTTCCCCCTTTCCATTACTTCGATGATAAGAGTTTAACATTTTAACTGACTCAAGTAATGAATTTATTAGAACAGTTTGGTCAGACCTTTTCTGACCGAGTAGAGGCAGCGTGCACCTGCCTTCGTGAAGGACGCGGTATCTTACTGGTCGATGATGAAAACCGAGAAAATGAAGGTGATATCATCTACCCCACAATCAATCTTACTCCTAAGAATATGGCATTGATGATCCGTGAATGCAGCGGTATTGTTTGCCTATGCCTAAAGGGTTCCAAGTGCGACGAACTTGGCCTACGCCCAATGGTTGAAGAAAATACATGCAAAAATCACACCGCTTTTACCATCTCAATAGAGGCAAAAGAGGGTGTTACGACCGGTGTATCAGCTAAAGATAGAGTTACAACGATCAAGACAGCTTCAGCCAAAGATGCCAAGGCTGAAGACCTGGTACATCCCGGTCATGTATTTCCTCTAAGAGCCAGTGATGGTGGTGTATTCGAAAGACGCGGACATACAGAAGGGAGTATAGATATTGTTTCTATTGCCGGCTTAGGAGATTCAGCTGTTTTATGCGAACTAACCAATGAAGATGGTACCATGGCCAGATTGCCTCAAATCGTTGAATTTGGAAAGACTCACAATATGTCTGTTTTGACAATTGAGGATATTTGTCAGTATCGCAAACTACACAGGTAGTATCCCAAAAAGTGTGTAAAGGAGGTTTATCTTTGAGTCAAAATTAATCATTTCATTTCATTGTTTTGTTCATCCGTCAGGCGGACATGAAAAACACCGGGGGGATTGGCGTCCGCCCGGG
>NZ_JBHSGO010000016.1:0-1056 GCF_042654485.1 Falsiporphyromonas endometrii
ATGATCTCTTTTTGAGTCATCTGCTCAAACTTTTCATAATTTATATAGGCTCTATCCATGGCGATAATGTCTCCTTTACTCAGGGAGGATGGCTTGAGCATAAAGGAGTCATTGGTGGCTGCAGAAGAAAATCGAATATCGGAGGGCACTCCCTCATTGGCCTGTATGACCGTATGCACCTTTATCCCCCCTTTCTTCTTGCCATGCTTCGGATGACGTCCGACTCCTTTGAAAATCAGGTTGGAAAACAAAGAGATCGTGGTGGAGTCTATAATTCTCAACCGTTTCATCCATGCCGGCTCTTTACCGCCATGAGGTCGGCTGTCCGATAATAGTTGTTTGTGATAAGTGGCATACAAATCGCGATATATTGCCGCGAAGATTTCTTCTGAACGTCTCTTATTGGCGTCGGAAAGTGTACTTCGGGAGGTCATCATAAAGATGCCGAGATGCCGGAGCTTTCTCGCTTCGGCCTGTAAGGATGCGGTTATTTCCCGCAAAGAGTCAAATCGCATGATGACGCCATAGAGCATCACCACCGGGTGAGTCCANCTGGCTAAAGAGCGGCTGTCCGAGAAAATGAATACTTTTGTGCATTGTCTTTCTTGTAAGTTGCTATGATAAAGATAAGACAATTGGGGCTGATTCCTGTGAAGGAAGTTCAGCCCCTTATTTTTTGTTTTGTGATATTTTTATCGGACAGCAATACTTTTTTATGCACTATTTTAACAAATAAGCTCGCGCAAGAAGCAATCTATTCTCGCGCGACTTTGGATCCGTTCTCGCGCGACCTTGCCATGCGAAGTCGCGCTACTTCAAGTGCAACCTCGCGCGAGTTTACTTTCAATGTCGCGCGAGAATGGATTGTAAGTCGCGCGACCTTCCAAAAAAGGCCGCCTGAAAGCTGTTTTTAAGCAGCCTAAAGACAAAATCAATACTTCGGTAAATTTTTACCGAAAAATTAAAAGTTAAACAATAGAACTGACAAAAGTCGGTTCGAAAACACTAAAGAGATCATTGAAATGTTGTCAAAACGAATGGTTAAGCATGAAGAAA
>NZ_JBHSGO010000017.1:0-6504 GCF_042654485.1 Falsiporphyromonas endometrii
CCCCGGGCGGACGCCAATCCCCCCGGTGTTTTTCATGTCCGCCTGACGGATGAGAAAAACAATTGAATGAAATGATTAATTTTGACTCAAAGATAAACTTCAATTACACACTTTTAGGGATACTACCAATTTGTTTGTTCTGAACTATAGAAATCCCCATAAATTGGCAACACTTAATTGTTTAGATACCCCAACGTTCTATCCCTAATGTTCTGAAGGCATAATTCGTTATAGACTAAGAGATGTCACAAGAACAACATTATTTTCTTGTATAGCACTCTCAAGAAACCACCTTGATCTTTATTGCGATGCTTTTAGCATAGAAACAGCAAAGGCTATATAATGCTAAAAAGAGGTGGAAANTATTGTACTTAGTTTTTGCAGGACAGCCGTTCTTTCAGCTTAAGAGATAAGAAACTTGACTTGATTATCTCACAAGGCATCAAATCCTGCAGATGCTAATCTAAGTCTTTAATAGATATCATTTTTAGAAAAAGGATGAACAGTTATAGTATGTGAAGGGTTTCAATTGATAGACGATACATCAGAAGATTAATTCTAGCTACTCCTCTCTTCGAGCAAAGAGTCGCAAGCTACGCCTCGGCAAAAACATTCAGAAGTCATTATTGAGACTGTTTACAAGGATCTGTATGAGAGATATTGCCTCTATCTTCTCGAATGGCCAAAAAATAGAACGAAAAGGCTGTCCCCTAAGAGGAAGGCGTCACAAGGGAAGATACGAAAGGTTATACCAATTATGTTGTACAAAGTGCCATTCTTACAAATATATGAGCAAATTTGGTGACTTAAGAAAAGGATGAGATGCAAGGCACTGAGGCCAAAGGGAGAGTTCCTTCATGTCCGAAACCGAATACCAAAACTATAAATAAGCAAATTCCTTTGTGCAATAGTTTAGCTCCGTGAACAACACCAATGAAGGAGAATTCCTTAGGATATCGACCCCATGTGCACGACTCCATATTTATGCTTGCTACGGCCTCTCTCTGATTCCTTGAGACATCATTGCCAAGGGATGGGGCTGACAAAGAGACTCAGGACTCTTGAAGTTTCTCCGGTCTTAGCACCATAATAATTTATTATTGCACTGATCTCTTATTTGAAATTCTACAGTCTTTTCAATCACTCCAAAAAAGGACTAGGGAATACTCTTCAAATAGGAAGCCGAAAGCCATTCAAAATACTCTGAATTAGATAAACAAAGGGCTGTATCCCAAAAGACACAGCCCCCTTGATGCCTCAATAAACCATCTATACAATCAGCTCAGTACATTAAAGTACGTAGTTAATTCTAAGATTATTTATCGTAGAATGAATATAGGTCGTTTAAGACATAACTTTGTCTAACAAATTATCCATATCCTTTAATGAGACTCCATGCAAAACTTAATATCGGTCTTGTCTACGACCACCACGACTAAAGTTGTTGCGCGGTTCTCTGGGACGGGCAACACTCACTCGTAGCTCTTTGCCTTCAAATTCTTTGCCATCAAGTTCATTGATAGCACTCTGAGCTTCAGCATCGTTTTCCATCTCTACAAAACCAAAACCGCGTGAGCGACCGGTTTCACGATCTGTAATAATACGAGCAGAAGAAACTTCGCCGAAAGCAGCGAAAAGATCCAACAGACTCTCCTCGAGAGTACGATAGTTGATGTTTGAAACGAAAATGTTCATTGAAAAAAATTTATAATAAATGTATTAGTTTTATTTGATTCTGCATTATCCTTTTCTTGGGCTTAATAGGGATCTCTATTGATTCTTCTTTTTATTTGAGATGAAACAATGATTGCTTCTACAAAGACCTTGATAAAAACTAAGCAGTGTTATATTTATTGTTTTATTCGACTGTATTACAATATTCGATGCATACTGCATTGAGACCTCGTGGACCTGATTCAATGTCAAAATTGACTTCATCGCCCTGTTTGATACTCTTAGGAGCATTGCTACAATGAAAGAAGATATCATTCGGCGAATCGCTTTGACTAATGAATCCGATACCCTTTTTGTCATCAAAAAACTTGACAATTCCCCTAGGTCTTTCATCTTCAGATACCTCTTTCTTAGGGATAGATATCTGAATATCCTCCAACTCTATCTTTTCTACCTCATCTGGCTCAGGAGGCGTATCACAGATATTACCGTTTGCATCAACATATGCAATCATTTCAGCAAAAGAATCCGGTGCTTCAGCCTTACGCTCTTCACGACGACGAAGCTTTTCTTTCTTCTTTTGTGCTTTTTTCTTTTCTATCTCTCTTTTCTTATATGAAATGGCCATTATTACTCCTTAATATTGTGTTATTACTTAAAAGATACAGATGATTGCATGCGTTGCAGCTTTCTACCAGTCAATTTTTGAATGTCTCGTACAATCTTCGATTCGGCTTGCGTACAAAATGAAAGAGCGGTACCACTACAACCCGCTCTACCGGTACGACCAATGCGATGCACATATGTTTCAGCTGCATCCGGCATGTCAAAATTGATAACTGTTTGCAAATCAGAAATATCAATACCTCTTGCAGCTATATCTGTAGCAATAATTACGCGTGTACGATGCGTCTTGAAGTTGGTTAAAGCCTTTTGACGAGCATTTTGACTCTTATTACCATGTATGGCATCACACTTGATTCCTCTTTTGTTGAGTTTTCTGGCAATCTTATCTGCACCATATTTGGTACGAGCAAAAACCAAAGTTGTATTGGATTGATCTGTTCCAAGTACCTGCATAAGCAAATCTACCTTTTCTGCTTTTTCGACAAAATACAATTGCTGGCAAATACTTTCAACTACAGAAGATTCGGGAGTAGTTTCAACCCTAACAGGATTACGCAACAAAGCTTTAGACAACTTATTAATGCTACTAGGCATAGTAGCTGAGAAAAGCATAGTTTGTCTCTGTTGAGGTAAAAAAGAAAGAATGTGTTTGATATCATGAATAAATCCCATATCCAACATGCGATCAGCTTCATCCAATACGAAATACTTTACAGTATCTAAGGAAACCAGATCTTGTGAAATCAAATCTAGCAATCGTCCGGGTGTCGCAACAAGGATATCAATACCTTTAGAAAATTGTCTCACTTGTTGATGCTGATTAACGCCTCCAAATATGGCGCATGACTTAATGTTGGTAAATTGGGTATAGTCTCGAATACTCTCTTCTATCTGAATAGCTAACTCCCGGGTAGGAGCCAAAACTAAAGCAAGAGGAGATCTTTGAGAACCTTTAATGGTTAACGATAAAATTTGCTGAATAATAGGAAGTGCAAAAGCCGCTGTCTTACCAGTCCCTGTACAAGCAATACCCATAATGTCATTACCTTTTAATGCAATAGGGATAGACTTGGACTGAATGGCAGTTGCACTGTCATATTTTTTCAATTGAAGAGCCTTCAAAATAGGCTCAGAAATACTTAAATCTTTAAATGTCATAAATAAATTTTAAGCCAATTTACTTGGCTATTTCAACTAATACGACAGAATATCGGCAAAGAAGTTGGCAAAATACGCACACTTCAGAGATATTCCGAAGGATAACTACTTAAGAAATGAGGGGAAACACTTAAAAGGAAATCTGGAACCTCAAATCCTGCTTGCCTATTATCTGAGACAAACACTTTAAGAAACTATATTTTGAGGTCGATTTTTACGATGACTATCACTTCTACATGGATTAGAAGATAAATAGCACTGTGAAGAACTGAAACTACAAAACTAACGCTCTTATTGCGACAAAAGTAATCAAATGTTCCGAACAAACAACAATTCTATCAAATAACCTTTCATTAAATTGATAGAAATAGAAATAATAGTAGTCATTAAAGCTGGTTAACAAATTATTTGTAAGTGTATATGCCATAAATAATGATGATACAGAGAGAGTTTAAGTCCGATAATAATACAATTGTATTTGTACCCCGTGATATTAAATGCTCCTACCTGTTAGAAATTAGCATGAATGATTGGACTATGCATACTTCCGGATTAAGTTATATTGATTGATCATGTTCGACTTACATGAGTAATAGAGATTATATAATACTTCGATATCGATGGCATATTGAGACTATATTTCGATATGTCAAATGAAACAGCTACACTTCTCAATAGTTCATAGAATCACTCAAGCAAAAGTGGAGATATAGAAATGAAACGACATGATAATCATATTCGTAATTCCTTATCTAAAGGTTGTATCCAAAAGGTGGTAAAGTACACCCTTTTTAGCTAATCTTGATCTGACACTCCACACCTAGCACTTTAAAAATCTCTACAGCAGATAAATGAGTCTCACTTATACGAACAAGATCAGGAGAATCTTTTCATTGAAGAATCTAATTGTTGTCTTTCAACAGGAATATGCCTCCTCCAACAACGACAAGACCAATCATAAAGATATCACATGTATATATTAACTCAAGTGATCTTTAGCTATATCTTCTAATGATATTTTACTCAAACAATAAAACTATAACAAGTTACCCAAGAATGGGGTAGAGGAAATACAAGCAACTTATGAAACCAATTACAGAAGAGCAATCTACTCTTTTAGTAATTATAAATATATCTATAATAATGTATAAGAATAATTGTATTAATATTTGTCATGTAATCATAAAAGCTAATCAATAATAGCGATAAAGTATATAATATTATTAATTAACTCTAGATTGAAAAAATAATAGAATAACAATAAATCTCTTACATATGCCATCAACAAAAGGATTGACAAGATATCAATGGCCCATTAACCCTAAATAGAGGCAATAAAAACAGACGACCTTTATTAGGATACAGAGAAAGCTCTACAATAAAGACTTAAAAGAAGAGCCAATAGAAATATGATATAAGACTATAATGGTAATAGAATAAAGGTGTATCGTTAATTGGTATTACTTTCATCATTTGCAGGAAAGAACGTTTCGTAGCTCTTATCAGAGTAGAAAACCATAATCTTCTCAACCTTTTTAGATACCGGAGGAATAGACACTGCTGATAGAGTGCAGGGAGATGGTTCACAAGAAGAGATAGCTGTTGGTGCAGATGGTGATACATAATTCATTTGCATAGAATCTTTAGAATAATCATTAGTAGATGATTCTGAATTAGGGAAGGTATCAAATAAGAGATTATTCTGACCATCTAAAGAAGATTGCATATCAGAAGACAGAGGCAACTGTGAATCGACAGACTGATTCTCCTTATCACCATAACCAAAGTATATCCACATACTGGAAATATCCGGACAAGCCTTAACAATCTTATTTAGCACATCTAGAGTGGCTTTCGTCTTATCATTAAGAATATTAGAAATTGTTGTACGTGGAATTTGACAACGATCAGCAAAAGCTGCAGCAGTACTTCCAGTAATGGAAAGAATCTCTTTGATGCGAAACCGAACAGAATCGGTATCAATATAAAAATCGTTTGTCATATCTGTCATTACTATGAATTCTTGTTTGTGAATACAAAGTTATAAATACGAATCGATAACAGCAAATCGTATATACAAATACATCACACAAATATGTTTTATAATATTGAATTCATAATCATACTTTAAAGCTGATAAAACTAATCATACTTCTAAATTACACCTATGTAATATTATAGATTAACTACTATATATAATTGGTTATTAAATAGATATATCATTATAGTATGGACATTAACCACTGGACACTGACTGTATTGTGGCTATTGATGAATAAAATCTAATTCTTATCTTTAGAATATTCCTTATAACTAACTGGTATATAGTGTTTTAATCATATATAAATATCTATGCATAAAGCGATTGATATATATGTATTCATAAACATAGATACCCATGTCACTTATATTTATGACACTTATCTAAAAGCCATTTATATAAATGGAAGGTCATATCTTTAGCCAACTAATACATAATCATTTATGCAAATCGACTCTAAACATACACTTATATAAACTGAATAGTACATGATTATATATTCATGACAAACTGACAAGACTGTGTTTCTCCTAAAAAGCCATAATTCTTAAATACAAATCAAATTAAGATCATGATGCATGAATGTGATAAATATTGGAGCTATTTTGTGTTTACCGAATCATAAAATTGCCCTAACATCGATGAATAAAGGGATAGATAGCTCTAGAGGGGTTTTTGATTATAAATTTAAAATAGAAGAATCAGCTCTCCCCTATTCTTTTTGACTCCCCCACCTCACTTCAATACATATAAATCTCAATACAAATATGGAAATCAAGTGATATGTCACAAATTTGGTTGAATTGACTTTCAATTATAATTGACAAAGCTTTTGATAAGGGAATGAAAAATTTTAGTCAGTAGATTCAACTAGGATTATCAGAAGCTGTTTAAAAATTATTCAGAGAATTTATTAAGCAATATTTTGCAGAAAGCAAGTTGAACCATAGCCTCTGCAGTAGCGGCATGAAACTCATAATCAATCGTCAGTCTTCTAAAATTTT
>NZ_JBHSGO010000018.1:0-3196 GCF_042654485.1 Falsiporphyromonas endometrii
CTCTTGCACTACCGATAATTTAAAGGACATGCTGTAATCCTTTTGGGTACGCTTAACATACTTGTTTTCTGCCTTTTCCATTCGTTACTCTTTTTAGGTGTAACGCTATTGTAGGACTAGACAAAAGCAAAATAAAAAGGGCCACTCACGAGTCAACTGCTATTATCATTTATATTCTAAAAGTGTTTGTACCCCATAGTGGTTGGTCTTTAAAAACACCTTAGAAACTGTACTCAAACATTTACCGTCCTCTGTTTTGTTCAGTTAGCTTATACATTTTGTATTGTCTGACGGTTGTTCTTTCAGCAAATTAGGTGATGAGAAACTCTCCTTAAAATTGATGCATTTTCTCTCTCAAACCTTCTAATCTTGCACAATGGCAAGAATTGTCTTTAATGTATTTTGTTCAAACGAAAACAAATTCAAAAATATTGCTATCCGACAAAAATTGATAAGGGCATATACAACCTTATAAAAATACCTTTCTACCTGCATAAGCTCCTTAACTCGAAAATACGGCGATTCCCGTACCTTCCGCCGAACGAGTCGAAAATAATCGATTCTCCGAGAGTTATCCACCCTAAAAAATACAGAATCCACCCCTCTCATTTGCAGGGATGTCAAATTTGCAGGTACTGAATATTGATTTTGAGCCTTTTTAGGGGTGAAAATGAAATAATTTACGCGAATGAAAAAGAGAGAGAAAAACAGCCCGGATGAAAGTCCAAACTTTGAGAACGTCGATGAAGAAAGGAATAAAACTTATTATTCGGCAAAAGCAGAATAGACCTACTGACGGAGAATATTCCAAGGTGCAGCCACCTCACTTGACCCGGCATGAATTGTCACCAGAGAACAGGTCCCGGGTCAACTGACCCAAGGTCAAATCTCTGTTGACTCAGACTTCATTCTCAAGTGACTTGAAACCCAATCTCTAGTGACCCGGATAAGGAAAGTGATTTCCATCACTTCACCTTTTGATTGGACAAGTCGAAACGATAGAGAAGAATCAGTTTCCACCCCACTAAGGCATATAACAACACGATATAAATCAGCTGTTTTAGACTAAGGAGTAACTTATCGACGTCACTGAATACCGTATACAAAGTTGTTTTTAGGTAATCCCGGACGAGATACTGTCCCGAAAAAGTGTGTAAGGCTCAAGACTGTTATCTTTGAAAAAAAACAAACTAAAACGATAAACCGTATGAATCTTACACAAGCGCAAATTAAAGAAATTATTTCGAATTGTCTGTCAGATAAAGACGGACTTAACAAATTGGTGATGCTTATAATGGAAATCATCATGGAGGGCGAACGCACCATCTATTTGGATGAGCACCGGGACTACAGGAACGGTTTCCGTTCCCGTAAAATCCTCTACGAGGGGAATATGCTCGAACTCCGGGTTCCGAGAACGCGTGTTCGCGGTTTTATGCCTGTTCTATTGGGGATACTGAAAGATCAGGAAGAAGAGATGGCCCGCCTGTGTTCGCTGATGTATTCGCAGGGCAGCACGATGCAGGACATCTCCAAATGCTTCGAGGTGCTTTACGGAAAAGAGATGAGCACGAGCAGTATCAATCGTCTGAGCATAGGGACACGCTCCCGTGTGGAAGCCTTTATGAATCGCAAACTTCCCTGCCGACTCGAGGCCCTGATCATCGATGCCACCTTTATTCCGGTCAGGCGGGGAGACAGCTGCAGCAAAGAGGCCTTCTTTGTGGCCATGGGTCTGAACGAAGACGGACGACGTGAAATTGTCGGGATCTACAACAATCCCACCGAGGGAAGTCATATTTGGAGAGACTTCTTTTCGGACCTGAAGGCACGAGGTCTGAAAGAATTGAAACTGATTGTTTCGGACGGATTGTGCGGGATAGAAGAGGTGGCTTCTGAATGTTTTAAGGGGGTGTCGGTCCAACTGTGTACCGTTCACAAGAAACGGGAGTTGCAAAGCAAAGTGAGACCGCGGGACAAGGCACTGTTCTCATCGGAACTGAAAGAGGTCTTCAGTACGGAGTCTTCCGTAAGGAGCTCTCGGGAAGGAATAGAGCGAATGAAGGCATTTTGTGCAGGATGGGGCAGGAGTTATCCTTTTCTTTTGAAATTCGGAGAAAGTCCGAGTCTCCCGTTTTACTTTACCTATCTCGACTATGCTCCCGAGATCAGACCGTTTATCGACAGTACCAATTGGGTGGAACGTTTTAACAGACAGATCAAGAAGGCTGTCTCCTACAAGGCTGCCTTACCCTCCGTGGAATCGGCACTTTATCTGATCGGGCTTGTTGCCCTGAATGCAACTTATCTCCACAGGAAGATAGGGGACCTTTCGGCCGGACTGACCAAAAACGGAAGGTCCTCTTCGGGGGCTGCGAGCCCCCGGGCGGACGCCAATCCCCCCGGTGTTTTTCATGTCCGCCTGACAGATGAACAAAACAATGAAATGAAATGATTAATTTTGACTCAAAGATAAACCTCCTTTACACACTTTTTGGGATACTACCTTTTTATGCCTGTTTTTTAGGGATATTGAAGGATCGAGAAGAAGAGATGACCCTCCTGTATTCCCTGATGGATTCAGAAGGCAGCACGATACATGACATGCCCGTCATACAAACAAAGGTGCTGTATTCTGAATTCAGAATACAGCACCTTTACTCTTTTTATTTGGGCAGTCAGCAACACCTATAGAAAGTGTGCAATAACGAAATATAACTATATATAGGACTATGTTGTTTTAATTCTAAAAAATTAATCAAATTACAACATCAACAAATAATTACACAAAGGACTAAAAAGTACCTCTTATTTTGGCAAAAAAATCTTTATAGATCCTAGTCCTGTATTAATTACATATACACCCATTGCACTGTTTTGAGTATCCCAGATATATTTATCTGATGTCACTAAATCTTTCAAGATACAATTACCACCCATATCATAGATTGCAATTGTATTGTTAATAATTTGTTTATTAAATGTTACTACTACCTTACCATCCTCAATTAAAACATTAATCGGCCGAAAATAATGCTTACACAAATCAATGCTTTCAGAATTATTACTCATGATCGTAAACTTAGACCAGTTCTTGTCTTCCCTGAACTCTGACACTTTAGAATCAGGAACCCAAAGCTGAATCTTCGACAAATCGCTCAACCCCTCGAATGCTCCAGCAAAATATGATGGAATT
>NZ_JBHSGO010000019.1:0-24336 GCF_042654485.1 Falsiporphyromonas endometrii
CCCCTTTAATACCCTCGCTTTTTGATTAGGGGGGCTTATCTTGTAAAAATGAAATGCTCAACCGCATAAATTCAGCGATTGAGCATCATTAATATGTCCTATGAAACTTTTATCGGACAGCAATAATTTCAATCAATCCGGCCGAAAGATTCCCTATCTTCCTGTGAAGATACGTTGCATTCAAAGCTACAAGTCCAATCAGGTAGAGAGCCGAATCCACGGAGGGTAAAGCAGCCTTATAGGAGACGGCTTTCTTGATCTGCCTGTTAAAACGTTCCACCCAATTGGTGCTGTAAATAAACGGTCTGACCTCGGGAGCATAATCCAGATAGGTGAAATAGAACGGAAGCCTCGGACTTTCTCCGAATTTCAAAAGAAAAGGATAACTCCTGCCCCATCTTGCACAAAACGCTTTCATTCGTTCCACCCCTTCTCGAGAACTCCTTACAGAAGATTCCGTACTGAATACCTCTTTCAATTCCGATGAAAACAAAGCCTTGTCCCGCGGTCTCACTTTGGACTGAAGCTCCCTCTTCTTGTGAACGGTACACAATTGAACCGACACCCCCTTAAAACACTCCGAAGCCACCTCTTCTATCCCGCACAATCCGTCCGAAACGATCAGTTTCAATTCTTTCAGACCACGTGCCTTCAAGTCGGAAAAGAAGGCTCTCCAAATATGACTTCCCTCGGTGGGATTGTTGTAGATCCCGACAATTTCACGTCGCCCGTCTTCGCTCAAACCCATGGCCACAAAGAAGGCCTCTTTGGTACAACTGCCTCCGCGCCTGACCGGAATAAAGGTGGCATCGATGATCAGGGCTTCCAGGCGACAGGGAAGCTTGCGACTCATAAAGGCTTCCACACGGGAGCGTGTTCCTATGCTCAGACGGTTGATACTGCTCGTACTCATCTCTTTACCATAAAGCAACTCGAAGCATTTGGAGATGTCCTGCATCGTGCTGCCCTGCGAATACATCAGNTCGAGCATGTTCCCCTCGTAGAGAATTTTGCGGGGACGAAAACCGTTCCCGTAATCCCGGTGCTCATCCAAATAGATGGTGCGTTCTCCCTCCATGATGATTTCCATCATAAGAATCAATAATTCGTTGAGTCCGTCTTTGCTTGCTAGTTGATTCGAAATAATTTCTTTAATTTGTGTGCGTGTAAGATCCATACTGTTTTACTGTTTTATTTTATTTTTTCAAAGATAATAGTCTTGGGTCTTACACACTTTTTCGGGACAGTATCTTTTATAATGATCAGATGCTATTGTGTGGTTAATGGTGTGAATAATTCTTTTTCTATTGTTTCTTCTTTTCAAAAGGTTTTCTATCTTTGTAGTGTATTAATAAAGTGGGACAGCATATGTGGGTTAGTAACAGCGATGTTGTACCGAGATAATGTTGTCCGGAAGCTATTTTGATCTTATTGTGATATAAATATTGTTTGATGCACTTTCGGATAGAAGCAACTCTAAGCTCTTATTTATTGAATTACTTAATTACTTCAAAACAGTTTCTTGGTTATTGGCATTAAGAAAGTAGTGTGATTTCATTTGACTGTTGTAAGTTGATAAGCTCACTGTAATATTATTTGAAAATGATAAAAATAAGCAATCTAAACTATTCGTATAAGAGAGGTGTTCCTTTGTTTAAGGACCTTAATCTTCAACTTCCCCAGGGAACAATTACCGGTTTGTTAGGTAAGAATGGTGAAGGCAAAACAACAATGTTGAAACTTTTGTCCGGTTCATTATTGCCTAAATCAGGAAATATTAGCGTGTTGTTTAACGACCCGAGTACCCGTTCTTTTGCTGTTCAGCAGGAAATTTTCTTGCTTCCGGAGATTGTGCAATGCCCATCTGTTAAGGTTCGTAGATATTTAGATATGATGGCATCTTTTTATCCTACTTATGACAAAGAAGTAGAGGCTGACGCAATGCGTGTTTTTGATTTGAATGATGAAATGAAGCTTGGTAAAATATCTCAAGGACAACAAAAGAAAGTTGTCATAACAGTTGCTTTGGCTTCTCGCACACCTCTTCTTTTGATGGATGAGCCTACCAATAGTCTTGATATTCCTTCTAAGACTGCTTTTCGTCAGCTAATGGCCAAGTATTTGAATGAAAATCAGACCGTTATAATCAGTACTCATCAAGTTAGGGATTTAGAGTCTCTTATTGATCGTGTGGTGCTAATGAACAATAATGAGATTGTATGTAACGAAAGTATATATGAGTTGAGTCAAACATTTCATTTTTCACAAACGGATAAGGTTGACGGACAACCACTATATACAGAGCAATCACCTATTGGCAATGTAGGTATGTTTTTGAGAGAAAAAAACTCGCAAGATTTTGATGATGATTACTTCTCTCTTGAACTCTTTTTTAATGGCGTAATCTCCAACCATGATCTCGTAGGTAAATATATTAAACATTAATATGGTAATTGTATGGAACAGTCGGTTCAAATAAATAATTTTTCCAATAGTTTCCTTTCACGTTTATGGAAATTACTGAAGTCAGAGTTTATATGTAGTGGTAGGAGGACTTTGTTGGCTGTCTTTATCACTATTGGTGCTATTGTTTTGTGTTCGGAACTCATATACATGCTAAATGACAGTGGATCTCCTCTGGTTTATGACCATTCACTTTCGTTTATGCTGTGTAGCTTTGTTTTCTACCTGCTTTATGGATATTCTATCAATAAGAGAGTTAATAAGCCTGTTCCAATGGCCTATCCTCTTATTCCGGTTGGGAATGGAGTTAAGTTTGTTTCCACCTTTGTTATCTATTTGATTTATTGTGTGTTGGCCTATTTGACCAGCCAATTGGCATATACAATCGATTGGCTCGTCAATGGATGTAACATTGTTTCAACTTCCAGTATTTTACGTTTCGCCGATGGAATGGGAAATGGCCAAACATCTTATGTTTTGTACAATCCTTTTGTCTTTTCATCGAGTTCAATTCCCAAAGAAGCAGTATGGTTTTTGAGAGGATTTATTGGATATGCTATGATGAGTTTTGCTTTCTACCAATTTTGCTGTGTAAGATTTAAGAAGTTTTCTGTAGCCTTGCTTGTTTATGTATTGGCCAGCAGTTTTATTTCTCAAATAGTTGCAGTAATCTTCATGTTGCTTATCCAGGTTAATCCGGATTTCATAAAGATGGTAGAAGCGAAAAGTTTTGCAATAGTCCCATATGTCTTGTCTGTACTTATTTTTTGGGCTACTTATTACTCAATAAGAACGAAACAGTTATGATTAGTCAAGATATACAAAAGGGAAATATTTTCTTAAGAATAGCTGAGTTGATTAAGGAGCGGATTCTGATAGGTGAGTATAAACCTGACGAAAGGATTCCCTCCGTAAGAGATATTGCAGTTGAAATGGAGGTCAATCCCAATACTGCGATGCGAGCTTATGAACGCCTTCAGCTTCAAGAGATTATTTATCCCAAAAGAGGAATGGGCTTTTATGTGGAGAAAAAAGCTCCTCAAGCCATCAAGAGTGAGAGACGTGAGGCTTTTAAATCAAAAGTCTTACCCACACTTTTTAAAAATATGGAGCAGTTGGATATCTCATGGGAACAACTGGAAGAGCAGTATCAAAAGTATTTTGGCTTAAAGTCCTAAGGCATTTATTCCGAGAACTATACAAATAGAATCTCTGTTCATATACTTTTTCATCTTACAAACCCAGGTATGAAAATATACTTGGGTTTATTTTTTGTTGGATAGCTTTGATTAAGAAACTGTTTTAAGTTAATTTCGTGATTGTTTCTAAGCTATTCTTTATTTTGTCCGTTAATACATAACAATATGAGTCATATATATAATATAACTTTTGCGATGCCCAACTCGGCTTTGGTATCAGTCGTTTCTCATTTTCGTAAAGAGCTTCTTCCGAAACTTCACGATCAACTAAATGTAGAGTTTGAGCTTTTTCGTCTTGTCGAACCTATAGCGGATGATGCTTTGTCGAGCTTGTGTCTGCAAATCAGAGTGGCCGGCAAAGAGGATCGAGATCGGCTTATTAGCGATGCTGTATATACAGAATGTATGAAAGATTTGCATGATAAGTTTGGCGATCTTGTTCTTTCTTTTGATTCCTTTTTATCACCGATAGGAGGATGCAATGAAAAGTGATTCGTTGGGAGTAAATAAATCCAGAGAAAGAATAATCCTTGGCATTGACCCCGGTACCATTGTGATGGGGTATGGTATATTGCGTTGTGTGGGGCAGAAAGCGGAAATGGTAACAATGGGTGTCTTAAAGCTAAACAAGTACGACAATCATTATATCCGACTAAAAAGAATTTTTGATCGTGTTATCAATTTGATTGATACCTATTTGCCGGATGAGCTGGCTATCGAGGCTCCATTTTTTGGCAAGAATGTCCAGTCTATGCTCAAGCTTGGAAGGGCGCAGGGTGTAGCCATGGTAGCGGCATTGCAGCGTGATATTCCTATTACAGAATATGTCCCCATGAGGATCAAAGAGGCCATAACCGGCAATGGTCATGCTTCAAAGGAGCAGGTTGCAGCCATGGTGCAACGTCATCTGAAAATACCACAAGAAAATATGTTCAAAGAACTTGATGCAACAGATGGTATGGCGGCTGCTTTATGCCATTTCTTTTTGAGTTCTAATCCATTGCAAAAGGAGATCTCAGCGAGCAAGAGTTGGGCGGATTTTGTCAAGTCAAATCCCGATAGGATAAAGAAGTAGTTTTGACTGTCTTCATAAGAGGTAAATTCTTTTTTCTTCGTTGTAGACTCCTGTGAATTAGATATCTTTGTATATATGAGTAGAGATCCGTTGAAAGAATTAAGCAAGATGGAGGGACAGATTCATCAGTTGAATGAACCTGTTCCGATCGAGTTTCAAAAGAAATATATTCAGACATCTATCAAAGAGAAGCTGTCTAAGAATATTGAGGCTTTCCATCATTACGATCCCATTGTGGCAGAAAAAATCTTGTACAGCCGTTTATCGCAAAAGGTTGACAAGATAGAGGCTCTTATCATGCTTGGTGGGTCGGGAAAGGTTGATTCATTTAGGGTTTTAGAGGACTTTCTCGAGGTTGTAAAGCCGGGCGAATTGAGGTATTGGGCTTTGATGGCGCAATTTGAGTGCAAGGTTTCGATTTTTGGTAATCTTCTGGATGAGACCCAGGTTGCCATTACCAGTGGATTGGGGGGACGTGACAAGTTGATGCGTTTTATGGCATTGTTTATCAGTGATAATTTGGAGCCATTCAAAGATTTTCAGATTACTCAAATGAAAGAAGAGCTTACTTTTCGCATTGAAGAAAGCTCGGGAGAGATCGAAAAGTTTAAAGTTGGTCCTAATTGGCTTGTCTGTACTTTGCTGTATCCACTCAAATCTGATATAGCTTTGGTGATCAAAAAGTTTGTTGATGAGTGCAATCAGTATGGACATTTTATGGCAAAAGATTGCCTTTTGACAAATGCTAATGTGATAGATAAAGAGGTGATAGATGAAACTATTAGAAAATATCAAGCAAAACGAGGCGCTAATTCAGTTGATTAAATATGGCTTGGTCGGTGTTGTGAATACATTGATTACAGCTGTAGTGATTGCCATATTTTTGAAAGTTATCGGCACAAGCGATTTCATTGCTAATATATGCGGATATATTGCCGGCTTGATAAATAGCTTCTTATTAAATAAAAAGTGGACTTTTTCTGCGCATGGCAATTGGCTGAAGGAGTTGGTTGTATTCCTGTTAGGATTTCTTTTTTGCTATGTCATCCAATATGCATTGGTCTATAGCCTTAACAATCACACCTCTTATGATCGCCTATATAATCATTTTATAGGTATGGTCTTTTATACATTGATCAATTTTGCTTTTAATAAGTTTGTGACTTTTAGAAAGTAATATTTCTCAGGCTGTTTGTATTTGAGATTGCCTTGAATTGTGAATCTTCACATTCTACAATAAGATTTGTTTGTACTTATTGAGAAAGAATAGTGGTTAGGTTCTAAATTCAAGGCTTTTTTTGATTGTATACTTTCGGTTAAACCATGATTAATTCGATAAATAATGTAAATTTATTAAGACTGATTTTAGTCTTAAAAACAGCCTGTTTTTGATCTCAAAAAGGGCTATTTCTTCTACAAAGAGAGAGGGAAGGCAGATTTATCTTTATTGCGATGTGTTAAAATATATGTAAGGTATTTGTAATTTATCTTTTAGCCACTTAAAAATCACTTTCAAGTCGCCTTTTTTGGAAGGTCGCGCGACTTGCAATCCGTTCTCGCGCTACCTTGAAGGTAAACTCGCTCGAGGTTGCACCTGAAGTAGCGCGACTTCGCATGTCAAGGTCGCGCGAGATTGGATCCAAAGTCGCGCGAGAACAGATTGCTTCTTGCGCGAGCTTATTTGTTAAAATAGCGCATAAAAAAGCCCGTTTCGTACTATAAAAACGGGCAAAGTCGGTAAGAAGGTCAGATGACCCTAACCATCGAATTTATGATTTTGAGGTTTAATCAATAGTGTTTTATCAGCTTTTAGAGTTGAATCTAAGTCAACAGTATTTAACAAATAAAAGGTTCTCATCATGAGCTTCACAGCCCTATGATAAAGACCATGACCGGGATCTGTTTGTATCCTGCCGAAAAGACATACCTTACCCACATGGAGGAATGCTCCACCAAGCGAAATGATTATCAAAAGTATGGTAAGTAATATGCTTATCTTCATGGTTAGTGATTTGTATCAACAATCAATATACAAAAAACGGATCTCTTTCGCAATGACTCTTCATTTCCATTATTGATTAGAGAGACTTCTGAATTACTTGATTCAAAGGCCGGATTTGGGATAAATTAGGGCGTATTGCATACAAAGCATTATCTTTGGTGTAGGTTAATGTAAAAATAGAATTCCTATGGAGAAGTTTAGTGAAATGGCAGGGCGAGTATTCGCTGAGGCAATCGTTGCTTACGATAAGAAGGATGATGTTGATGCGGTATATGAAAACCCGTATCCTGAGAATACTATTGAGCACGATCTATTTAGAAAGAATTTGATTGACAATATCCAATGGCATCTGGAAGATATTATTAGAGATCCGGATATTGATCCTAAGGAGGCTCTGGTAATAAAACGCCGTATTGACAAAAGTAATCAGGACCGTACAGACTTAGTTGAGAGGATTGACTCTTATTTCTTAACTAAGTATAGTGATATTTGCCCTAAGGCGGATGCGACCATCAATACAGAAAGTCCGGCGTGGGCTATTGATAGACTTTCGATTCTGAAATTGAAGATTCACAATATGAATCTGGCAACCAAGAGAACAGATACTTCTGAAGAAACCCGTTCTCAATGTCGTCAAAAGTTGGCGGTGTTGCTTGAGCAGGATATGGACCTTAGCGGGGCTATCGATACTTTGCTTAAGGATATAGAAGAAGGTCGTAAGTATATGAAGGTTTATAAACAGATGAAGATGTACAACGACCCCAATCTTAATCCTGTTTTGTTGGACAAGAAGAATAAGTAATTACTCTTCGTTGAGTGTATTATCTATGAAGCTGTTTAGTATCATCACTCCACAAAACCTTGTAAACTGTTTTGAGTTGGTTTCAAAGTGAAATATAAAATCTTTTACAACCAATTAATTCAAGATTGTCGTTGATAGAAGGAGTGGTCTATTAAACAGCTTGAGTTTTATTATGAAACTTATAGCCCTCGTAGCAGGATTATGTGTCCTCATACATGTGTAACTTCTGATAGGCTGCGAAGCCGTTGGTCTTTTTGCCAGGAAGTTTTTTAAGTCTTAATTTCTCGAAACAATCAAATTACACCCTATTTCTCAATCTATCTTATGAGATATCTTATCATTAGATTGTCAGCTTTTGGTGATGTGGCGATGACTATCCCGGTCCTATATGCGGTTGCAAAAGCTAATCCGCAGCATAGCTTTACGTTTTTGACTCGTCCCGAGTTGACCGGTTTGCTTCTGCAAGCACCAGACAATGTCGAATCTATGGGCATTGACATTAAGCGTGATGAGAGGCGTTTGCCCGGACTTTTGAGATATACATCCAGGCTGGCAGAAGAAAAGTTTGATAAGGTGATTGATCTTCATAATGTTTTAAGATCCAAGATTATTCGTATCGCTTTGAGACTGAGAGGCGTTAAGAGCAAACATCTTCATAAACCTCGCAAAGCTTGGGCACTGCTTACGGCATATCCTCCTTTGAAACATAAAATGAAATTGTGTTCCATGGTGGAACGTTATGCCAATGTGGTAAGGTCTGCCGGATTGCACTTTGAACTTCCAAATGATAATATTCCAACAATCTGTATCCCTCAAAGTGATATTCGTGTCGTTGAAGAAAGATTGGGCATACTGCCCTCAGAACGAATATCTTGTCGCATCGGAATAGCTCCTTTTGCGGCACATGATCTCAAAACATATCCAATTGACCGGATGCAAATACTTGTTGAAAAGTTGTCTTCGTTAGATAATGTGGATATTATTCTTTTTGGGGCTAAAGGGAAAGAACAAGATGTACTTAACGAGTGGGCTGAGAAGTATCCCAATTGTTTTTCATTGGCAGGCAAGCTGAGCCTTCCTGAGGAGTTGGCCATCATGCAAACACTCAAATGTATGGTTTCTATGGATAGTGCCAATATGCATTTTGCGTCGTTGTTGGGGATTCGTGTTGTGAGCATCTGGTGTGCAACACATCCGTATGCCGGATTTTTGGGGTATGGACAGAAAGAGGAAGATGTGATAACATTGGACATGCCTTGCAGTCCTTGTTCAACTTTTGGCAATAAACCATGTAGAAGGCATGATGCCGCATGTAAGAACATTGATGTTGAATTGATTTATAAACATCTTGTAGAGAATTGCTTGTAATTTACCTGTTTTAAATAGGTTATACTATCAAAGAAACAATAAACAATCATTTTTAGTTATCAGATAATTCTATGTCAATTAGAATAAACAAATTTATTAGTGAAGCCGGACTTGGCTCCAGGCGGGAAGCTGAAGCTATTGTTCGCCAAGGTCGAATTACTATCAATGGTAAACGAGCAGCATTGTCAGATAGTGTCAATGCCAAAGATGTTGTCTGCTTGGATGATGTTGAGCTACCTGTACGTGACCTTATATTGGAAATCGAGGCTGATGAAGCTTATAAAGATGCCATAGATCGAAAAATTAGAAACAAAGAAGAGAAGATTCAAAAGCGTACTCACCTTTCGTCAAAGAGTGCTTCCTTAAGAAAAAGTAGTAAGAATAATCCTGAAAATCGTTATCGTTACAAAAAGATGCTTGAGATGGAGGAAGAGCTTGATTTTGATGAGGAGCAGAGTGCTTATGCAAGATTAAACAAGAAAAAAAGAAAAAGATGAAAGTATATTTGGTTAGGCATACTTCAGTTGTATGGGATGGCAATCAGATTTGCTATGGCAATACAGATGTAGATGTCAATCCTACCTTTGAAGAAGAGGCCGAACCTACAAAGAAGATGCTCTCTTCATTGAGTTTTGATGCAGTCTTTACAAGTCCTCTTAAGCGGGCGGTCAAGTTGGCCGACTATTGTGGCTTTGCTGAAGCAGTAAGGGATGATCGTCTCAAAGAGATGAACTTTGGAGATTGGGAAGGTCAAACTTGGGCTCAAATTATACCTAAGGGTAAGAGTATCAATGATTTTTTTGATTATTTCATTGAGCATCAGATTCCTAATGGAGAATCCCTCCAGATGCAGCAAAAGAGAGTTGTTGAGTTTTTAGAGGAGAAGAAGAGACTCGGCTTAAAGTCTATTTTAATCTTTTGCCATGGAGGAGTCATCAATTGCTCAAGAGCTTACGTAGGGGAGATGAGTCTTCGCGAAGCTTTCGAATTCTTACCTCCATTTGCGTCTGTTAACTCTCTTGAAATGTGATATTTATACCAATTTATTATGAAAACAATAGCTAAGTTATTGGCTTTTGGTTTGGCGGCATCGATGATTGTAGCAATGCCCTCCTGCAAATCAAAAGCTTCAGCCAAAGGAAAACAGAAGAAAGAGGCTAAGGCTCCATCCAAATTTGATAAGACGGTCATGGGAGCTAAAGCACAACAAGGGCCTTTTACTGTCTATATGACAAAGAAAAACAAGGTTTATTTTGCTTTGCCCGACTCTGTTTTTACCAAAGATTATTTGCTCTCCAGTCGTATTGCCGGTACCAGTGATACAAGAGAAGTGGTTGCCGGACAGATGAGTGTCTCTCCTTTTCTTATCCGTTTCTCCAAGGATAGTGCCAATGTTTATTTGCATGAAGGTCAGGCAACAAATAAAGTTCGTAAGGGTGATCCAATAGAATCCAGTTTCAAGATAAATTTTTTGGACCCTATTCTTAAGGCATTTCCAATTATTGATACTCAAGATGGCAAGGTGTTGATTGATGTAACAGACTTTTTCTCTACTGACGAGAAATGTATTACTCCTCTTACCATTTCGGCAAATCCACGCAGCCGTGCAATTAAAGGTTCTTTGGTTAGGGGCTCAAGTTCGGTTACGAATGTAAAGTCCTTTCCATTGAATGTGGAGATAAAGAGTGTTTTGACCTATTCTACACAACCATATTATAGCCCTTACACACTTGAAGTACAGCGTTCTATTCTTGAATTGCCAAAGAATCCTGTGATGCCTCGTCTTCAAGATAATCGTGTAGGCTATTTCAGCTCCGGATGTAGACTGTTTACAACAGATAAGGATAAGATTGATACTTATAAGATTGTTCACCGTTGGGATCTTCAGCCAAAAGATTCTGCAGCCTATTTTAGAGGTGAACTTGTAGAGCCCATCAAGCCCATCATCTTTTATGTTGATTCTGCCTTTCCGGCAAAGTGGATGGGAATAGTTAAGCAGGGTATTGAAGATTGGAACAGAGCTTTTGAAGCTGCCGGCTTTAAGAATGCCATTATAGCAAAGGATTTCCCTAAGGATGATCCTAACTTTGATCCGGACGATATCCGTTATAGTTGTGTTCGCTACGCAACGACTCCTACAGCCAATGCCATGGGTCCGAGCTATGTCGACCCTCGTAGTGGTGAGATTATCTGTGCTAATGTGATCTGGTATCACAATGTTTTGAGTCTTGTTCATAATTGGAGATTTGTTCAGACCGGAGCCGTTGATCCGAGGGTTCGCAAAGAGACTTTCGATGATGATGTGATGAGACAAAGTTTGAGATATGTCATGTCTCATGAGATTGGTCATACTTTGGGGCTTATGCACAATATGGGTGCAAGCTACAGCTATACGATCGATAGTCTGAGAAGTCCTTCATTCACTAAGGTGTATGGTACGACTCCAAGTATTATGGACTATGCGAGAAACAATTTTGTTGCTCAACCCGGGGACTATGAAAGGGGTGTTTGTTTGACTCCTCCTATATTGGGCGTCTATGATATCAACGCCATTCGTTGGGCCTACAAGTTAATCCCGGATGCTAAAACTCCGCAGGATGAGGTGCCTACCTTGAATGCATGGATTGCAGCTAAGGCTGATGATCCTATGTATGAGTTTGGTGCACAACAATTCCCTACGGTAATTGACCCTACCGATCAGACGGAAGATCTATCTAATGATCATTTTACCGCCGGAGATATGTCTATCAGCAATCTTAAGATTATTGCTAAGAATATTCCAAATTGGTTGGTTCAAAAGGATAAGAGGTATGATGATATTCAGAATACTTACCTTGAATTGCTACTTCAATATCGTCGTCATTTGGGTCATGTGATTCCATATATTGGTGGTATGATCTTTAAGGAAAATCGACAAGGAGACAAGTTTGATGCATATACCTTTGTACCCAAAGCAAAACAGCAAAAAGCTATTGATTGGCTTGTCAATCAGGCTCGCACACTTGGAGACTGGTTGTTTACTCCTGAGCAGGTTGCTTTGATGTCCAATGGAACACTTTCTCATATGCCGGGAACAATGAGAAACTTTATTATTCAAGGTCTTTATAATCCGGCCGCAATGAATCGTATCTATAATAGTGAACTCAAAGGTGGCAAAGATGCCTATAAGCTTGCTGACTATGTATCGGATCTAACCAATAAGGTCTTCGAAAAGTCTAAGAAAGGTGCCAAGCTTAGTGAAGCAGATAAAGACATCGAATCAAAAGCTATCTCTATGATGTTGTCTGAATCCAATCTTGTAAATGATAAGAAAAGTGGTGCCAGATCAATTGTGGAATCCGTAGACGAACTTGCTGCTCTTTCAGAAAAAGATGCTATGCCGTGTGCATTGGGTGCAACAGAAGTTGCTGAAAATATAGATGCTGATAGTTTCTTTAGACCTACAATGCTATATCGCTCAATTGATTCTAATATCATTGCTCCATTGTGGATCAATGCGCTCAAGCAGGTAAAGAACATCTATAATTCTCGCAGAGCTTCGGGTGACAGTGCGCAAAAGGCATTTTATCAATATCAGATTTTAAGAATTGACAATGCATTAAGTGGAAAGAATCTCTAATGTTTCACTCAATATGCAATTAGATCTTTTTGCGCGACAGTAGCAAACCCCTTTCTAAAGGCATGTTTATATTATGATTAAGGGCGGTGTATCAGATCATGACTTGATACATCGCCCTTATTATGTCTTATAGCAAGAAACTTTCTTTTGAGAGGGTAGAATAATAAGATATTCAATTGGGTATTAGAGAGATAGATTTGTGATATAAATATTAGGCTTTGATATACTGAGAAGAAGTGCTTGCATCTCCTCTATTGAAATGATGTTGTTTTCAGAAGGGTTGAGAGGTGATGGAAGATTATGATTATCTTCTTCTGTTACTACCATGACGCCACTTAGATAGATCGTAGCTTCGCATTCTCTGTCAAATTGTTCGAGTTTCATTGTCTTGGGAAGCAATAGAGGTCTGGGGCAGTACCTCCCTTTGCAGTATATGTAATTTGAGGCATATCTGATATGAGACTCGCTCGGTTCGATTCTTTTCATCTTAATAATAAGTGGAGAAATAGATTGGTGTTATTTCTTCTCTTCACTAAGGCTTTGGAGCTTCTTTTGAAGTTCCTTTTCGTCTATCTGAATTTGTACGGGGGTTATCTTGGTATTCGATTGTTTAGTCTTCTCTTGATCTGTTTCAATCGATGTCTCTTCGCTCTTATTTTGTTTTGCTACTTTCTTCATCGGAAGTTTGATCAGACTAATGCTGTCAATCATAAATGTAAGCGGTGCAAGCTTTTTGTCGGAGCTGTTTTGGCAGGTAATGTATGCTTTGAGGGATAGTGTACCATCAAGATAATCTTTTGGTACGGTGAGCTTGAGCTTATTCATCCCCGTTTTTTTGATTTGCATCTCTTTATAAGTCACAATCGAATTGTAATCATTGGCAACAACGGCAATGGTAATGGGATTATAACCCTTTTTGATTTGCCCCAGTACGCTGACATTTAATAGGAATGATGTGTTGGGTGTTACCTGTATATTATTAGGTGTTGCATAGATTTGATTGACCATTCGAGGACCTATCTCGATAAGCTCTCGTTTCCGATTGGTTGCAAGTAGATTGATGTTAACCTTATCAGACAAATCTTGTTGCTTTAGTAGTATCTCTTTTTCCGCTTTTTCTCTTGAGATGATAGTGTCTAATTCGGTCTGCTTCTTTTGGATATTGTCCATTACTTTGTCCCAAATCACTTCTGCTGCATCGGGGCGATTGAGCGAATACCATGCCATAGAGCTGTCATAGTCTTGCTTTGTGCAGGCATATTTGTTGAATATTCCTGCATAAACAGTCGCTTTTGTCGAGTCTTGAACTTCATAACCCAGACCATTTGAGATAAAAATCCCATCAGCTATACTTAGGTCTGTGGTAATCTGAATAAGCTTGTTGCCCGATAGCTTTTCCCAATTTCTTTTGTTGGGACGGACAAAAAACACAATGACAGCAATAGCTGCAAGTATGCAGACTGCAAGTATAATCCAATGTTTCTTTTTATTCTTTTTATTTGGATTTTGGTAGGTGTTCATCGTCCATCTAAAGCTTAACGTGAATTACTTTTTACTTAACCAATGTGGCATCTGTAGTGTCGAAAGAGCTTTGTGTGTTGATTTGGCATAAAATAAGATAAGGGCAAATGTGCCTACACAAACACAAGAGTCGGCAAAGTTGAAAATGGGACTAAAGAATATGAAATGTTCGCCTCCGACAAATGGCATCCATTGTGGAAAATAACTATCAATCATGGGAAAGTAAAACATATCTACAACTTTGCCGTGCAGCCATGAGCCATATCCGCCATTACCGGGAAATAATGTAGCTACCTGACCGTGGCTATCGCTGAAGATCTTTCCATAAAAAACAGAGTCAAATATGTTGCCAAGCCCTCCTGCAACGATGGCAGCCATTGATAGAAGCATCCCAAAAGGTTGTTTGACTCCTTTGGCTATCTTGGCAATAACCCAGCACGCAATACCTATTGCGATGATTCTAAATAAAGTCAGAAATAATTTGCTTCCTAATGTGATCCCGAAGGCCATTCCGGGATTTTCTATAAAGTATATCCTGAACCAGTTGGTAACAGTGATTTCTTCGCCCAAGACCATGTGTGTCTTGACGATAATTTTTATTGCTTGATCTATTATAACAAGTATAAGGATGAGCAGAAAGACCACCCATCCTTGAGACAATTTAAGTTTCTTCATTTGTTTTTGTTTTCATTGAGCTTAGCTTCAATGCTCAAAGTAGCATGAGGTACAGCTCTCAAACGTTCTTTTGGAATAAGCTTGCCGGTTTGCCTACAAATGCCGTATGTGCCGTTTTCTATTCGGACTAATGCTGCTTGAAGATTTTGAATAAATTTCATTAGTCTTTGGGCAAGCCTTCCGGACTCTTCCTTAGAAAGTGTGTTGGCCCCCTCTTCCAATACTTTGAATGTAGGAGAAGTATCGGCCACATCATTACCTTCAGCGTTGCTGACACCCGCACGAAGCTGTTCGAAGTCTTTTGTTGCCTGCTCGAGCTTCTCAAGAATTATTTGTTTGAACTCGGCTAATTCTTCTTCCGAGTACCTCGTCTTTTCAGCCATAGTATTTGTTGTTAGAGTTTTTCTATTTGTACATTTATTGTGAAATCATCAAATTCCAGCACGCTACTATCACTCACAGCATCATGAAGCTCCAACTTTTCTGCTTGTACCTCTTTGGAGATGTAATCGTGATATTCTTTGATCACTTCATCCATCTCATCTGAAGACAATACCAATAGGTTAATCTTATCATTAAGCTCAAATCCGCTTTGTTTACGAAGATTTTGGATCCTGTTTACGAACTCTCTCGCAAGGCCTTCTTTACGGAGTTCTTCTGTAACCGTAACATCAAGAGCGACAGTCAGTGTATCTTCATTGGCAACAAGCCATCCGGGGATATCCTCCGAAGCAATCTCAACATCTTCAAGTAACACAGAGACTTTGGGTTCTCCTGATTTGTATTCGATGTCGAAAGATCCCTCCTTTTCTAAGAGCCTTATCTCATCTTGAGACATATTCTTAATTGCTTCAGCCAAAAGCTTCATAATCTTGCCATACTTAGGTCCAAGTTTTTTGAAGTCAGGCTTTATTCTTTTCACAAGGACACCTGAATTGTCATCTACATATTTGATTTCTTTGACATTGACTTCGGCTTTGATAAGCTCCTCTATGTGTTCGATAGTACGTTTCTTTTGAATGTCATTTAGAGGAATCATAAGGGTCATAAGTGGTTGACGAACCTTGATATTAACCTTCCTTCTAAGAGACAATACCATTGATGTGATTTGCTGAGCAATACTCATCGAACGCTCGAGCTTCTTGTCAAAGCAGGATTGATCAACTTTGGGGAAACGTTCCAAGTGAACAGAATCTTTGGCACCGTCCAATCCATTGACAAGGTCACAGTACAGGCGATCTGCATAGAATGGTGACACAGGCGCCATAAGTTTAGAAATTGTTAATAGACATTGGTAAAGTGTTTGGTACGCAGCCAATTTGTCTTTTGTCATTTCTCCTGCCCAGAAACGCCTTCTTGACAACCTGACATACCAGTTGGAAAGTTGCTCAATCACAAAATCACTAATGGCTCTTGCCGCTTTGGTTGGCTCATAATCCTCCAGCTGTGTGTCTACTTCTTCTATCAACGTATTGAGTGAAGATAGTATCCATCGGTCAATCTCAGCTCTTTCCGAAATTTCAACAAGAGGCTCAGTCGCTGTAAAATGATCCAAATTGGCATACAGCGCAAAAAATTGATATGTGTTGTGGAGTGTACCAAAGAATTTTCTCTTTACTTCGTCTATTCCGTCTACATCAAATTTGAGATTGTCCCAAGGCGAAGAGTTGGTAATCATATACCATCTCAATGGATCAGATCCATATTGTTCGATTGTAGAGAATGGATCCACTGCATTGCCAAGGCGTTTGCTCATCTTATTGCCGTTCTTGTCCAAAACAAGTCCGTTTGACACCACATTTTTGAAGGCAACGGTATTGCCAATCATGGTTGCTATGGCGTGAAGTGTAAAGAACCATCCTCTTGTTTGGTCTACGCCTTCTGCAATAAAATCTGCAGGCATCAACTTGCCATTCTCTATATCCTCTTTGTGCTCAAACGGATAGTGTTGTTGAGCAAACGGCATAGCTCCCGAATCAAACCAAACATCAATAAGGTCTGCTTCACGATGCATTGGCTGACCACTTGGAGATAGCAGTACAATGTTGTCAACATAAGGCCTGTGAAGGTCTATCTTATCATAGTTTTCAGCACTATTATCTCCGACGACAAAGTCTTTGTACGGATTCTTTTCCATCAAACCAGCTTCCACTGCCTTGTCAATTTCAGATAGCAGCTCTTCTACCGATCCGATACAAATCTCCTCTTTCCCGTCTTCGGAACGCCAGATTGGAAGAGGTGTTCCCCAGAAACGGCTTCTCGATAGATTCCAGTCTTGAAGGTTTTCGAGCCACTTGCCGAAACGACCTGTTCCGGTAGACTCCGGTTTCCATTTGATTGTCTTGTTTAGTTCGATCATACGATCTTTGACAGCTGTAGTACGGATAAACCAGCTGTCAAGCGGGTAGTACAAGACAGGCTTGTCAGTTCTCCAACAATGTGGGTAGTTGTGAGTATGCTTTTCGATGCGGAATACCTTGCCCTGCATCTTGAGCATAACAGATATTTCTATGTCCAAAGTATCATCTTTGTCCGTTTTGTTTTTGTCGTAGGCATTCTTGACATATTTGCCTGCATAGATGTCATAAAGAGGAAGGTCTACGCATTCTTCGACAAACTTCGGATCAAGATCTTTCACTTTGAAAAAGCGTCCTCTCAAATCAACCATTGGCCTTTTCATGCCATCCTTGTCGATCATCATAAGAGGTGGTACGCCATTTTGCTTTGCCACGCGGTCGTCATCAGCTCCAAATGTTGGCGCAATGTGAACGATACCGGTACCATCTTCTGTTGTGACGAAATCCCCCGGTATCACTCTGAAAGCTCCTTCTCCAGGATTGACCCATGGAATGAGTTGTTCGTATCTCATACCCACTAAGTCAGCACCTTTGACTGTGTCAATGACGCGGTAGGGAATATGCTTGTCTCCGTTTTTGAAATTATCCATGGCCTCATCGCCTTCAAACTTTGCATCAAAAAGAGTGTGCATAAGAGGCTTGGCCATAATTATCGTTATGGGAACGGAGGTATAGGGGTTGAATGTTTCAATTATACAATACTCGATGTTTGGACCAACAGCGAGTGCTGTATTGCTTGGAAGTGTCCATGGCGTTGTAGTCCATGCCAGAAAGAACGCTTCTCCATGACGAGTTATCTCAGGTTTAGGATCAATAATCTTAAATTGTGCAATACAAGTTGTGTCTTTGACGTCTCGATAGCATCCCGGTTGGTTAAGCTCGTGAGAGCTCAAACCGGTGCCGGCAGCCGGTGAATATGGCTGTATGGTGTACCCTTTGTACAAAAGTCCCTTATTGTAAATTTGCTTAAGCAGGTACCAAAGTGTCTCTATATATCTGTTGTCGTAGGTGATATATGGGTGCTCCATATCTACCCAATAGCCCATCTGATTGGTTAGATTGACCCACTCTTTGGTGTACTTCATGACATCCTTGCGGCATGCTGCATTGTAATCTGCCACAGAAATACTCCTTCCAATGCTTTCTTTTGTGATGCCCAGGCTTTTTTCCACACCGAGCTCAACCGGAAGACCATGAGTGTCCCAGCCGGCCTTTCGGTTGACCAAAAAGCCTTTCATTGTTTTGTATCGACAAAATATATCTTTGATCGAGCGTGCAATTACGTGATGAATACCAGGCATTCCATTTGCTGAAGGCGGACCTTCAAAGAATATAAAGGAAGGGGCACCTTCGCGTTCTTTTAGAGAGCGTGCAAAGATCTCTTTTTCTTCCCATTGTTTTAATATTTCTTTGTTTACCTGTGACAGCTCAAGCTGTTTATATTCATTAAATTTACGATCCATAGGACTTATCTATTATAGTGAATTTGCTTTAATATCCCGCAAATGTAACGAATTCTAAGTACATTATGTATAGGAATAGGAATAACGTCATCGAATTTATTACCTCGCTGTCCAATATCCAAGAGGCTGTTAGGTATTATTTTCAGATTGATTGATGTTTTGTTGTGTCGACGTGTGCTTTGCTTTAAATGAAAAAATGGATGCAGTCAAAAACCGCATCCATTGATAATTTCCTTCCCCAAACTTTTGATCTTTTGTTTGAGTAAATTTAATAAATGATAAAATCTAAATTTTCAAAGTTAAATTACTTACTAAAGCTTAGTTCATTAGCTTTGCCAGATGTTGCCAATCCGGGTCTACGGCCTTGATAATTCCTCTCTGATCAAGTAGATAAGAGTGAAATCTTTGTTCCAATCCGTAATCTTGTTTAGCTCGAGTTTGACCTTTGGACTTAATCATAACTTGTTGATCTTTTTTTAACTTGTCAATAGTCAAAGTGTGTTTGAATATTGACTCCTCCGGCTCGAGTGAAACTCCTCGGTAGACAATCTTATTTGCCAGAGCTTTTGAAGAAAGAAGGTTTTGCCAGCGAATGTTGTTCGCTCTGCTTTCTCCATCATAAGAAGTCCAAAACTGCACCAAGTACATGGTTGGTTTAGGATTTTCTTTTTGCACTCCCAGCAAAGTCTGTATTTCCGGTAGGACATCTCCGACTTGAAGCGGTTCTTGTCCGTTGCGATAAATCGTTTTGCTTCCTGTAAGGATCAAAATCGACATACACGCCAGCATACCGAAAATGAGCTGCCTTAATCTCATAATGTTGTATTTTGGTTGCACATTCCACAAGTTATATCCACATTGACAGCAAATATTGAGAGGTTTTAGTTTGCTGAGTTTCAATAAGATGTGGCTCCTGGCTTTCAGGAAGTCTTGGCTCTGCAAGGCTCGCTTGCCCATGCAGTTTTATGTTTCAAGACTTGGCAAAGATATACTTTTGATTTAAAATACAAATTCAATCGATTCTATCCATTCTGTTGAAGAGCTGATCGGTAGCCGATAGTGGAAGATAAAAGATTTTTTATGACTCGAAGTCTTTTGATTTGCTGATTGGTAATCTGTTTGATTTTTAGTACCTTAGAAGCATACAAAGAATATAACCCATGGAAACAATAGTAGTGCTTACCATACTTTTAATTGTTATGATACTTGGAGGATTACTCTTCCGAGGCGGTAAGAAATATCTCTTTGTTCCGAAACAAATGCTTGCCTTGCCGGCCTTCAAAAACAATGTCTTTAGGATTTGTCTGCTGTGTGCTGTGAAGCTCGCAGAAAGATGCCTCTATTTGTTAAATACTATTGCTACATCTAATGCTCAAAATGACGTTCAAACATCATTTATTTACAACGAATTTCATCCAATTTGGGGTTAGGGGACTCTGACCCTATACGCACTTTGCCCGTTTTTATAGTACGAAACGGGCTTTTTTATGCGCTATTTTAACAAATAAGGTCGCGCAAGAAGCAATCCGTTCTCGCGCGACTTTCGATCTGATCTCGCGCGACCTTGACATGCGAAGTCGCGCTGCTTCGGGTGCAACCTCGCGCGAGTATAGGTTCAAGGTAGCGCGAGAATGGATTGCAAGTCGCGCGACCTTCCCCAAAAAGTGGCCTGAAGAGGGTTTTTAAGTCGCCAATTTGTCCATAAAAAGTCGCCTATACATATATTAACATTTAGATAGGACGATTCCGTCCTATTACTTGTGGCGTTTGTGTAGAATGAGCCTGTTTAGAGATAACAAAGGGGCTGTTTTTACACTAAAACAGGGTCGAATATATTTACATTATTTGTCTTATTTGATGTGTTTTATCAGGGTGTTTTCTTTCAAATCCCCAACTGTTCCTTAAATGTCTTAATGATATTTTTATTATTTTTGGCAACGCTGTATGCACCTTTTTCTCTTGTTTTTAGCGAAATAAGGGAGGCTTTATTATCTATTAAGTCATAAGAATTAGGGTGTTGAGACATGTTAGTATTATGTTTTTCCGAACAACTCTCTTCTATGAGTGCAGGGTAAATTTCTCTTTGTGAGTCATTCTGTACGGCAAATTGGTGCAATAATTAGGAAAAACAATTAACTTTGCCCCCTGCTGTAAGAGTGTTTTACTGCCAAATTTTATGGTTTGGATAGAACAAATACCTTGCAGACGATGAATATTTTGAAAGCAATAATAATAAATACGTACTAATAATGCAGAACAAAGGATTTGTGATTACGATCACGACTCTCCTGGCTCTGATTTGCGCGTTCTACATCTCGTTCTCATTTGTTACCAGTCACTATGTGGCTAAGGCGGACAAGATGGGAGCAGAAAAGGGACAAGCTTATTTGGACTCTATGGCCGGAGAGAAAGTGTGGATGGGTTATACCCTCAAAGAGGCCGAAAAACAACAGATTGGTTTAGGTCTTGACCTCAAGGGAGGTATGAGTGTTATTCTTAAGCTTAATGCCGGTGACTTGCTTCGCAATTTGGCAAACAAAAGCCAGGACCCTAACTTTTTGAAGGCTATTGAATATGCCGAGTCAAGCAACGACCAGAAGAACTTTATTGATGTCTTCTGCGACAAATACAAAGAGCTTGCTCCTAATGCGCGTTTGGCTGCTCTATTTGGTCAAGGAGACTTGAGAGATTTGATTTCTGTCAAGACAACGGACGATGAGGTTCGTAAGATGATCAAAGATAAGTATCAAAGCGCTGTCGATGCATCGTTCAACGTTATTCGTGCTCGTATCGACGGATTTGGTGTAGCTTCACCCAACTTGCAGAGATTGGAAGGTCAGGGTCGTATCTTGGTTGAGTTGCCGGGTATTAAGGATCCTGCACGTGTGAGAGACCTCCTTCAAAGATCTGCCAACTTGCAGTTCTGGAGAACATTTACTTTTGAAGAGGTAAAAGACGATTTACAAAATATTAATGACCGTGTTGATTTGTCTAAGTCTGTAGAAGCTGATGCTGCTCAGACAGAGGTAAAAGCTGATACAGCTACTTCGGCCAATTTGGATGCCGTAGAAGCTGATGCTGCTGAGAAGTCTTCTTCAGTACAAGCTATTGACTCAGCTGCAGAAAAAGATTTGGCGATGGCCGCAAGTGATAAAGACACTGTTTCTGCTACAGCTAAGAGTGACAAGGAAGATGTGAGGGCTGAGATAAAAGCTGATGCAGGCAAGAAATTGTTTGCTCTTCTTCAACCGGGTGGTTATGGTGCTGTCGTTGGACAAGCTCACAGAAGAGATATTCCGGCAATCAATGAAATGGTACAGAGAGCACAATCAATGAAGCTTATTCGTGATGATCTCATGCTTATGTGGGGTGCTAAGGCTGTTCAGGATGCAAAGGGTAAAGAGACAGATGTCTTCCAGCTTTATGCTATTCGTGGTACCAAGAATGCCGATCCGGATCTCTCGGGCGCAGTCGTAACATCTGCTAAGAGTGATATTCGTAATGAACTTGGTCACTCTGAACCGGTTGTTTCAATGAAGATGAATGAAGACGGTGCTCGTAAGTGGGCAACGCTTACAAAAGCAAATATCAATCGTTCGATTGCTATCGTCCTTGATGGTGTTGTTTATTCAGCTCCTAATGTTGCGACAGAGATTACAGGTGGTTCTTCTGAGATTAGTGGTCATTTCACTGTAGAAGAAGCGGGAGACTTGGCAAATGTTCTTAACTCGGGTAAGATGGAAACTACAGTTCTTATCGAGCAAGAGAATGTAATTGGACCGACGCTTGGTCAGGAAGCAATTAATGCCGGAGTAATTTCATTTGTCATAGCTATTATTCTTCTTATGATTTATATGTGCTTGGCTTATGGTTTCTTACCCGGTCTTGTTGCAGACGGCGCTTTGATTGTAAACAGTTTCTTCACTCTTGGTGCCCTGGCTTCATTCCATGCAGTCTTGACCTTGTCAGGTATTGCCGGTTTGGTCTTGACATTGGGTATGGCCGTTGACGCCAATGTGCTTATTTTTGAACGTATCAAGGAAGAGCTTCGTGCCGGCAAGGGCATTATGAGAGCTATCTCAGATGGTTATGGCAATGCTTTCTCGGCTATTTTTGACTCAAACTTGACTACTATTATTACCGGTCTTGTACTATTCTTCTTTGGTACAGGTCCTATCAAGGGTTTTGCTACCACATTGATGATTGGTCTTATCGCTTCGTTCATTACAGCAGTGTTCTTGACACGTATCGTGTTTGAGGCTCTTGCTAAGAAGGGTAAGATGGACAAGATTACATTTACTACATCGATGACTCGCAATCTGCTTGTAAATCCTAAGTTTGATATCTTGGGCAAGCGAAAGATGGGTCTTGCTATTCCGTCGATTGTTATCATTCTTGGTATCATCGGTATGTTTACGATTGGATTTAACAAGGGTATCGACTTCTCAGGTGGTCGTAACTTTGTAGTTCAGTTTGATAAGAAGATCTCTTCTGAAGAAGTCCGTTCGGCTTTGAATGATGAGTTTGATGGAAAGGTAGAGGTTACTTCTATCGGTACAAGTGGCGATCAAGTCCGTATTGCTACGAACTACATGATCGAGCAAGATGGCGAACAGGTAGACAAAGACATTCAGACAAAACTTTATGATGGATTGAAGGGCTTCTATGGAAGCAATATTTCGCAAGATGCTTTCCAACAAAATATAGTAAGCCAGCAGAAAGTATCTCCTTCTATGTCTAAGGATATTAGCAATGAAGCTATTATTGCAGTCCTCTTGGCTATGATCTTTATGGCTCTGTATATTTTGCTTCGATTTAGAAGTATCTCATATTCTATTGGGGTATTTGTATCAGTAGCTTCTACTACTTTCTGTATCTTGTCTCTATATGTTCTTCTTTGGAAGATCATGCCATTCACCATGGAGTTGGATACCAATCTTATTGCTGCATTGCTTGCAATTATTGGTTATTCAATCAATGATACAGTGGTTGTATTTGACCGTATCCGTGAGGTGAGAGGTTTGTATCCAGATAGAGAGCCGTATCAGCTTATGAATGATGCGATGAACTCTACTCTGTCTCGTACATTGAATACTTCTTTCACTACATTCTTGGTAATGATAGTAATCTTTGTGCTTGGTGGTGCAACGATGAAGAGCTTTACATTTGCAATCTTTCTTGGTATCATTATAGGTACTTATTCAACATTGTTCGTGGCTACTCCGATTGCATATATTCTTACAAAGAAGAAAGAACTCAAGAAATAATAATCAGAATTTGATTATATAATTCATATTTAGCGGGGTGCATCTTTGGTGATGCACCCCGTTTTTTATCTTAATTGTAAGAAGAGAGCTTAGAAAAATGCTGTCCTGAAGTGATTGTCGCAAATAGAGAAGATGATACGGCAACTTCATTTCATCATATTTGTGAGCAAATTAGAGGATTTCTAAAAGAAGAAAATGAGGTGTAGTCGAGTGTTGAGGTTGGAGAAATCGCACTCATGAATGTGAGTGAAGCAGAATGCGAAGGTGGCAAAGTAGATTGTTTTGTACAACAGGTTAGTGATTAGATTATGCATGGATACATAGGGATAGCAATCGGTTTTTGCTCTAATATCTCTTTGGAATAGGAATGGCATCAGCAGCCTTTTGAATCTATTTTATTAGAAGCTGTTTAAATTTAATTGAAAAACAATCTTATACAAGGTGTTAATATATTGAATATCAGTAGGTTAGTTGATTTATTATTTGTAACTTTATGATTATCAAACAATTAAAGTTATGGAGCAA
>NZ_JBHSGO010000020.1:0-10909 GCF_042654485.1 Falsiporphyromonas endometrii
CCTTTCGCAAACATAAGAATCTTGACGGATTGGTTATGCACTCTGACCAAGGATGGCACTATCAACATGCAAAGTATCAGAAGAGGTTGAAGGAGCATCACATTATACAAAGTATGTCACGAAAGGGCAATTGCCTAGATAATGCGATGATGGAGAACTTCTTCGGGATTATGAAGAATGAACTCTTATATGTCAACGACTTTGAGACTGTCGAGAATTTTGAAATCCACTTAAAGAAATATATAGAATGGTATAACAATAAAAGAATAAAACTGAGGTTAAAAGGAATGAGCCCGGTAAAATACCGAGCTCATTATAGACAATTATAACGTTTAATTTAACGTCCAACTTTTGGNGTTAGAAATCGCCCCCTCATAATTAAAAGCTAACCTTGAACGTTCTGTTTTTGAACGCATCTTTTATAACAACAACATATATTCCGGATTCAAGCTCAGAAATATCGATACTGTTTCCGATAGAAGAAACTTTTCTAATGCCATCAAGAGAGTAAACTTCTACCATCGGATTGTCAGTTCCTTCTATTACAATAAAGTTATCATCTCTCACTAATTGTATTAAATTGGGATCTGCCTGGAATGTAGAAGCTGTATGTTTCTCTTTTGAGAAAAAAGCAGGACTTAATATTTGAGTCTGCTTATTACCCGTTTTGTCCTTTAAAACAATCTTAATATCAAACCATTGATTTTGATTTTTACAATCAACTGCTGTAAGATCGACTTTATAAAAATAGCCAAAACTAGGAAAGAAGAAAAGTGACTCATCTGTCTGGTATTCAAGCGAGGTCCACTCATTTAAATCATGAACTGAATAATATACATTTACATCTATTGGCTTACACTCATAATAAAATCGTCCCTCACTGTCTACTACTTTTCTTTCAAAGTCTCCAGCTGCAAATTCAAGGACACCACCGGCAAGAGTTGAAAAATGGTCTGTAACACTGTCTGATTTATCTTTAAACATTAACATTTGAAGTGTTGGAGGAAGATTGTCTTCATCTTTCTTATCAAACTCTATATTACAGATATTAGAACCTCTCATTCCGTCCACCCATACATTGTTGTTCGTTAATGTTACGAGACTTTTATTACTATCCTTTTTAATACTTTCCTTATAATTATTATTGTCTGTTTCAAATATCTCTCCATACCTTCCAATGTATGTCGGATATATATCTCCCTCTTCAACAAGTACGGATGCAATAGGGCAGTTATTACCAAGAATGACATCACTATTATATTTTGCCGAAAATTCAGGATGACCGGGATATACAATTTCGGCACCACCGTCTTTCCCTTTTGCAAATCCCTGCTCATATCCAAAGTTGACAAAATGTGCATCATTCGCTGTACCAACTATTGGCAACCCTTTGATAAAGTGAAAATCTTTATTATCACCATCTCCATCTGCAGTATCTCCAAGCATTGCAGAAACCATCGCTGTATATTTGTCATATTTAGTTGGCAGTCCGACTTTATAAGAAGGGTTTGACTCTTTAACAATATATCCTTTATCTGTGATAATTGTACTTACAGAAGAAATACCATTATATACGATTGAAAAGTTAAATCCATAGATATAGTTGTTTTCTTGGTCTTTTCCTAAGAATGTATGCCCAAATTTTTGAGTGTAATCAAATATATCGGAAGCTTCATTTTTAACCATTGATGCATCTTTTAAATCAGCTCCACAACAAAGGAAATAATCAACTCCGCCTTTCAATATGTTGGCACCATTGAAAAAATGATATTTTTCGCTTACTTCGTTTATCCTTAACACATCCATGAATTTTTCAGTTTTGAATGTGTTGTCTCTTATGATGGCTACTATCCCGGCTCCATCATAGCTTATAAGCGAATAAGAAGTCATGTCTTCAATATTACCCTTAGAAATAACCTCTTCTTTATCATTGAAGATATTTAGCTTCAGTGAATTGTTCTTTTCATCGACATAATTAATATTGATAGGAAATTTAGCAAGTGACTGATCAAAAGAAACAGTCATGGGTTTGTCAATTGTCCTATCTTCCAAAAATACTAATACTACATCGCCATCTTTTGATAAAAACATGGCATGCATAGAGTATGTGCCTGCGGGGATCTCCTGTTTGAATTCTAAATCCTCTACATCCATTGCATAGTGCGAGCCCTGTTGATTGTAAATAGAAATTCCTGCAGGTTTGAAGCCCTCTAATGGGAGGTACTTAAAAGTTACTTCAACATTCTTGTTTGAATTGTTGAACTTAGTCATCTTTGGTACAATACGAGTTGCATTGGTACTGATGTGATCTATCTTCTTCATTCGAAGAGATTTGTTTTTTACTTGAGCTAGCATACCAAACGAAAGCATGCAAAAAATTGCCAAGGTTAAAGTCTTGTAGAAATTACTCATTTATTATACTTTTTGGTTAATAATATGCGACCGGCTATGCAAATTGTGCGTAGGTAAGTTTCGATGATACTAGAATTTTTCTTCATTATACTCAGCATCGCCATAATCTAATCATCGATAAAAGTATTAATATTTTACGAATTACTCAAACTATGTTGATGAAATTAGTTCTTGTACAACTATTATAAGAAAGATTAAGACACTAAAGACCTTTTATATTCCATAAATGAATTATTAATTATATTCTCTTCAACCTTAACTTCAGCTCCTTGCATCTTATCCTTAATAGCTCAAAATTCTCTTACAAAGTTGTGAAAGTGATACTGCGTATAACATTTACAAACAGAGCAACATTGCATTAGAGAATCCTTTTTAGTATCTTAGGCATTGATAATAAAACAATAACCATGGAGATAAGCATATTACTTACCATACTTTTGATAATGATTTTGCTTGGCGGATCACTCCTCCTTGGGCGTAAGATATGTCTTATATTAGAGGAGCAAATCGAGACCTCCTCGACCAACAAATATGATCTAAAGAATAATCTTTTTGATTGGGTTGTGAAGCTCATCTTTAGAGATACCTATTTGTTAAATACCGTTATCTTGACTAACACTCAAAAAACTGATCAAACAGCACTCATTCAACCTCAAAATCTCAAATTCGAGGGTTAGGGTCACTTGACCTTTTGCAGACTTTGCCCGTTTTAATAGTACGAAACGGGCTTTTTTATGCGCTATTTTAACAAATAAGCTCGCGCGAGAAGTAATCTGTTCTCGCGCGACTTTCGATCCGTTGTCGCGCGACCTTGACATACGAAGTCGCGCTACTTCAGGTGCAACCTCGCGCGAGTTTACCTTCAAGGTCGCGCGAGAATGGATTGCAAGTCGCGCGACCATCCAAAAAAAGCAGCCTAAAGTGCGTTTTTAAGCCGCCAATTTGTCCATAAAAATCAGCTTATACATATATTAACATTCAGATAGGACGATTTCGTACTATCGGTTTTAGATTTTGTGAAGAATGAGCCTCTTTTTAGGTCAAAAAAGGGCTGTTTGATAGTAAAAAACGGCTGAATAAATTTACATTATTTATTAATAAAAGAAGATGTTTAGCTCAAAAACACCCAATCAAATGAATATTTTTTCTACCCTCTTCCCCACTCTTTCATAGTGTAAAGAAAAAAAGAGATGATATTTTGCTAACTAATTGACCAATAGATTAAGATGAAAATAGCAAGAAATGGATCGTTATTCACAGAAAGTTATGTTCAGCAGAATGCTTACCTATTATTGAACGAGCAAACTCATGGAGAAAAGGGGGTACGCCTGTTCATTGATAAAATGATTTTCTCAGCTTGGTCTGCAATATGTAATAAAGCTATCCTAAGATGAAAGAAAAGGCAAATCGGCCGTCGCAGTACTCCACGCAACAATCCCAATAAAACCATTGCAGAATCGCTTTCCAATACCGTTACAACCAGCATTGAGAATGCAGTAGAAACCATATCCGACACTTTTACAACAGATTAAATGTCTCTTCTGAAATAGCCGAAGCCCAATGGCAACGCAAACTTCGCTTTCAAGCTGAAAAAAGAGGAAGGAGAATGTAAATTAAAACAAATGATAGGCTATAGCAAAAGACTCAATGGACTGCGGCCATCGTACTTAGCTATGATTTCCGGGCATTATGGTCTCAGTCCAAATATTGACGAGACCATTGCACGCAGCTATGGTGTCTAATACCACAGATTATATTGAAGCATTGCCTTTGGCTTATAACACGATAATTGGACAGGATGGACAAGGCTTAAGCCAGGGAATGCGAAACTCATTCTGCCAACAATGACAACCAAGTATTCAGGTAATTACGAAACACATCATCCTGCCATTTATAAGGATAAAAAAATGGTTGCAACAAATTGATGCTGCAACCATTTTAACCTAAACAGATCTATTAGAAAAGAGATTTTGGAAAGCTATTATTCTTTGATAGCTAACTTTCTGACCTCATGTCCAATCTTAATGATTAAAAGATCTTCTTGTTCATTAGCTCTGAAGTCAATCATTCCATTTTCATTTGTCTTTCCTTTAAAAATCAATCTGCCATCTATGCTGTATAATGCAACCATCTCATTGGGCTTAGCCCCTGTGACAGAGATTTGGTTTGATACTCCATCGATATTTATTCTAATATCAGATTGTTCAACCTTATTCACAGCCACATCTTTGCTATCATATAGCTCTACATCCGGGATATACTGATAAGCCGCTTCTCCATAAAAACTTTCTATCTGAAATTTCATTGCTAAATCGAAAGGGATACCGGCATCTCGCTCCCTCTTCATCAGATTGTAAAGGTCAATAACCGGCTGAGTATTCTTTTCTCTCTTAAGCGTAAAGTTTCTCTTACCTTTAATATTGGACAAACCAACCTTACCAACAGAAACTCTAACTGCTTCCGGAGTTGTTTCACTAATATATTCCAGATACCCTTCAAAACTCAATGTTATCGGAGCATTGCCTAAATTAACAATGTAAAAGCCATCAGCCTTAACATCATTGATATCTATTTTGACAAGATCCTCCTGGTCGGGATTACCATTATCATACATAAGCATATACCCATAGAGATCCGCATGAGGATTCTTAATTGGCATATCTTGAGCCAAAATACAACCTTCTCCATCGTTCGCTTTCAGTAGAATATCGCATTTTTTCCCGGCAGGAAGGGGCATAAAAAAATCTTCATAGGTCAAATCTACTTGACCCTGTGCAAGACTCTTATAATCTTTGACGAGTGGATACCACTTCTTTGTTCCACTCTCTCGATACATTAATGAGACTTGTCCTAAATATTCTTCCCCCGAATTATCTACTGTAAAAGAGGCACTATTATAGATATAGCCATAAAGGTCAAAATTACCCTTTACAAACTTCAAATGCGGAGTGACATCGCAAGCCGTTATCTCCACCACTCTTCCTTGATTATCCGTACGAACCTTATATTTGGATATGCAAGCTAAAATATGAGATACCTCTTCATAGAGATCATTTCGATTTTTATAAGTCGGATATGCCGTGTAAGTGGTGTTGGGAGATAAGCCGAGCTCACTAAAATCACCTTGGCAAGGCAATGAAACTTCTTTTGGAATGCTGATGTGATTAATATCTCTTAATGGAGTTGGCTCAAAAGTCTTCGTATCCGAAAGATTTGCATCATTTCTTAGCTCTAATCTAAAGTTTGTCTCAAAAGAGATATGACTAATCATTTCTGGCAATACAGAGGCCTCTTCAAAAGAGATATAATGACTGCCATCAGCAGATTTCTTCCCAATCAGCACAAAAGAATTGCATCCGATGGTAGGAGTAACCCAGTTGGTAGAATGATTGCGATCGGGCACAAAACCAATGATAGCCTCCTGCTCAAAGTTGTACCCACCTTTATTGCCTCCTCCAATACCGGTTCCTTTAGGATTTAAAGCTTCCAAGAAAAAGTACCCATTGTAAAGACCTCCCCATCCCCAATTTATACTAAAACGACCATTTTGGTCATAGCCATCACAAACGAATGCATGCCCAATATCACTGGATGCTCCGGCATAGCCTACGGGATGCCCTGCCGAAAGTTCACTCTTGATCAGATGATCCCACTCTGCTTTGGTGTACATTTTTCGCGCACATACCTTCGCCTCCTTACTATATTTGAAGTTGCGAGCAAGACCTTCCACAGCATTTTGCATATAGGTACCACTTCCAAAGGTCCAATAAGCCATATCCATGGCAAGTCCGGCATCGGCACAGAGTGTAGCCAACTGATTTCGCTCTTCATCTGTCATTCCTGCGCTAATCTTCTCCGGCATCTTATCCCATCGGTATATATTGCCGAAAGTCGTCTTATGTCTTCTCCCATTCTCGGTATATTCATGCTCGCCTTCCGACCTATCGGGCCATTCATAGTAACGCATAATCTGAGTCATGCAGGTCGCCACACATCCGACATAAGCATGTTCACCATTGTTCAAGATAGGTGTTTTGTCATTCCAAGGACTGTCTTGGTTCCATTCAATACCACCCAAAAGAGGGCTTACAGAAAGCTTAACTCCATTGTCAACAGAAGGAGCAAAATAGGTAGCTATCCTCTCCTTATCAAGAGACAACAAATCGTTCAGTCCCTTCTGAAAAGCTTCAAAGAAAGCTTTTATATGGCTTGGCATTTTCTCTGCCAAATAGCAATTATCGTATGAATATCCCAATATCTCAGGTAGTTTGTCATCACCTGAAACCAGCACAAATCCCTTATGATTGCTGCTGTTATATACATAATAAAGAGGCTGATCAGAAGACCTTAACCCATCTTTATCACCTAAAGGGGCATCAACCAAAATTGGGCAAATACCCGCTGCACTCCTCAGCGAAGGAGATCCATTAAAAAAGTTATATGCAATACTATCAGCAACTTTCCGATCTATTGGCTTACCATGGCTGTCGATAAAAAAGAATAGTAAAAATGTAAGCCCTACAAGAATCCGATAAGGGGGATGTAATAATTTATTCATACTGTAATCTCTTTATTGCTAATTATAATTGTCCTAAGTAATCTTCTTGATCTTATTTGTTCAATGCCTCTTCTTAATCCAAAAAACTCCTTATGCAGAGGAAACTTGGGAATAAGTCAGAAGGCCCTCTTGCCGTGATTAAGAAATCGCTTTTCTCTTGTATCCATATCTTTCATTAGGGTCTGGAAATAGGCCTTTACTTTGGCCAAACGATCCTCCTTACCTACCTTCTCATTGTAAGTTACTCGCTTAGAATCACAATCATAAGTAGTTACACCCGTACTATCAATCAAGCCAATCAAATTGGGAGAAGAATAGACTGCAAAGGGACTAACTTGAGATGAAAGCACATTCTTGGAATACTCAAAGTCTGAATGATCTATACCCATCTGGGACAGCAAAGTGGCAGCCAAATCAACTTGATTAAACAGTTTGCCAATCTTTGCCGACTTAGACAAAGCTCCACCACACCACATATGAAGTATTTGATAACGAGAAATCTTCTCTTGAGTTGCAGACTCCGGGTACAAAAAGCCATGATCCGCCATAAAGATTACAAGAGTATTGTGCCAGGCTTCTGTCCTCTTCAATTCAGATATAAACTTACCTACACACTGATCGACATAATGGACCGAATTGAGATACGGATTGTCATATTTTTTTGTCGGCACATCAAATGGCTCATGGCTGGAAAGAGTCATAAAGGTATACAAAAAGGGCTTCTTAGATTTGGATAGCTTCTCCACCTCTCGACCCATATAATCAAAAGTAATTGCATCGGGCACTCCCCACTTGGTAAGACGATATTTTTTGTCAAATTGCGCCAAATCAATGATATGCTCATAACCGGTAGAACTCATATAAGCCTTTGTATTGGTAAAATTGGCATCTCCACCATACAAGAAATAGGTACTATACCCTTCTCTTTTGAGCGATTGAGCAATCGAAGGAAGTGTTGCCGCCTTCTCGGGATACTTCATAATAGAAGAGGTCGGCTGTCCGGGGAAAGCACTCAAAATAGAGACCATTCCTCTATCCGTCCTAAAGCTATTGGCAATCGTATGATCAAACAAAATACCCTCCTTGGATATAGCATCAATATTGGGGGTGATACCTTTGGGGCCAGAGAGACAGCTTACCGCATTTGCAGAAAAACTTTCCATCATGATAAGCACGATATTGGGTCTTCTATTGTGAAGAATCGAATCACACCGAGAAGGGTCAGTGTCCGCAATAGTCTCTTGATGCAGAAGCTTGTACCATTTGGCAAGTTCCTCTTGATTCTTATAAAATTCGTATCCCTTCATAAGGTCATTGCTTCTTGAGACAGAATATAGAAAGCTAAATACAGGGTTGATAGAACAGTGATTCATAAACTGGTTGCTACTATGATATACCATCGCGACATTGGCAGTCGCCACGGACAAACCTCCCCTTATCATCAAAAAGATCACACCTCCCAAAAAGAGAGTTCCTACAGAACCCATAATCCTGTGAGCGGAGCAATTGATCGGCTTATTGTCGGGAAAATATCTTCTAACACATTTTATTAAGGTCAAAGAGAGCAACCAAGATAGCAATGCCATTAGCACAACCGCCACAATCATCATCCAAAGAGGAGCACTATCCAACGCCTCTTTGGGTTGTCTCAAATAAAACAAAGGTGTGGCATCCAACCTAAACCTCCAATATCCATACAATCCCAAATCGACCACACAGATGATGGTCACTATAATAGAAAAGGCAATAAAGTAATACTTCAGAAAGCGTGTTATCCAGGCATTGGGAATCTTAGTATAAAGACAAATTACAGCTAAAAAAGGAATTACAAGAAGATATCCGGTAACCACCAAATCAAGTCTAAGACCATACCACATCGAAATAAGATATTCGAACAAAGAGGCTCCCTCCCCAAATGAATGGTAGTAGAGCATAAAAACTACTCTTAGCAACTCAAAGAAAAGGACAAATACCACACCGATGCTGAAGAGAAATCCCGGTTTGCTTCTTAGTTTATTCTTTATATCAATCATAATCGGCCAAAATATATTTACTTTCCTATAGGTTGAATCTTACTTCTCACAGCTCTTGAAAGTTCTATATACATATAGTTGAGTTTCCCGGAATGGATCAATTCCTTATTTTCATCGTACTTTTTATTGGCATATTCCAATGACTTATCAAACGTAATACGAGACATTTGATTCTGAGATTTACCGATCATGGTGGAGTCAAGATCCTCATCCGGGAAATAATCATTCATATCGACATCCCCAATCATGGTAATCTCAAGAAAGTTTGCTTTGGTATGATTTCGATCGGTATAATAACCGACAAACATATGTCCGGGAATGCGCACCAAAATCGGTTCAATATTGATAGCTTTCAGAAGAGATGCCATTAGGACCGACCCATCTACACAATTGATCTGAGAAGACTCCAACGCATCATCAAAAGTTCGCACTCTCTGAGCGTAGACGACATTGCTTGAAAGGCTGGTATTGGAAACCGAACTGTATTTGAAGTTTCTCTTCTGAAGAGCATTCCACAAAGCATAAACCTGGCGATCTACCATATTGGGACGCCTTGATTGATACCCCAAAAACCTTGAAACAATCCTGGTATTGAGAGCCTCCCTCAAAAGCTTGTCAATCATAGGATTATCTTCATTGACATAGGCCGCAAAGAAAATGCCTGTATCGTGAAACTTATTGCCATGTGTCATATATCCCAAAAGACACTCATTGACACTTCGAACAGAGAAGGTACGCACTTTTTGTCCTAAGTCCTTGCCATTGAGGGTGACATGCACAACTACATTGATAGGCTCGGGCTGATTGTTATTTCTCAAAGCTTCATAGTTCCAAATAATATCCGGATAGATAGTGTATTCCTTATTGGACTTATTCAGAATAAACTCAGAAACCGACTTTCTATAAAAAGGTGTTGCATCAACCTCAATCCTCACTTTACTCAAGGCTTTTGGAGATGAAAGCTTAACCCCAATCAAAGATTTAGGATTTCCGAGATAATTGCTATCTACCGGTACAATAACCAGAGTATCGGTTGTCGCAACCGACAATACAGCCGAAGGAAAGATGTTTCCCCCAAGCTCATCTACTATTTCAAACTTGGTTCTTGAGGTAGCTACATTGATAGCAACAACACCCACTATAATGGCTACCACAATTAGAAGCAAGATATATCTTGCCTTATATAATCGCTGATTAATTTTATGCTTGTCCATAATAATAATATCTGACCACACAAAGATAAAACAACATAAAGACTAACCACGCTACGTCAAGGTCAGATTGCACAAATTATATTAGATTTTTTGAATTTATTGCTGTTCGGTGAAAGTTTTGGCAGCCCAATAAACTTGGATTTCATATAAACAGCTCTCTCGATTGCTCTTTAACCAAACGATATACTTATTCTGAGGCATTAGCCTGTAAATCATGCTTAATTTTATCGGACAGCCAATCCTTCAATACATTCAAAAAAAGAAACACCTTCCATTTAAGCAAATCCTTTACCCCATAAGATATTCGCTTGGCTCAAATGCTGATTTATGACTCAATCTTGTAGGTGTTTTTATCAGACAGCCGGCTTTAGAATCCAAGAAGAGTATCTTACAAAATTGAAATGCTTATCTGCACAAATAAGGTGTTTGGGAGACTTCAATATGCCCTTATCTACCTTAATCCCAGATTTATCGTTGATGGCAGTTTCTTATGATTGTCATTAGGAATTGTTTTTCTTTATAGATTATTATTGCTGTCCGATAAAAATATCACAAAACAAAAAATAAGGGGCTGTGTCAAAATTCCATTTGGCGCAGCCCTTTCTGTTTTTTGAAAAAAGTTTCAACTTTCTCTATATTAAGTCTTTTCCATGTTATTAATAATAGTTATCTTTATGGTATACAAATAGTTA